>JBHIBR010000072.1:0-7764 GCA_046759145.1 Nitrospinota bacterium
GAGGAAGACCTCCTGGTGGAGGACCGGCTGAACGAGGAGGTCAAGGAGATCCTCCGGGCCCACGAGACGGAGATGGAGAAGAGCAACGTGGACTACAGCCGCATGTTCGCCCTGGTGAAGAACCGGCTCGTGCGGGAGCGAAGCCTTATCCTTTAGGGGGTTTACCTCATGCGCCTGAGCCGGGAGAAGATCAACCACCTCTCCAAGCTCATCGCCGAGGACCTCGCCCGCTCGTCCGACGTAGAGCTCCTGGCGGAGCCCAACGACGTGCGCCTCCAGATCGTGCGCGCCATGACGCAGGAGCTGCACATGGACGAGGAGATCGACCTGGAGGTGCGGCGCACCTTGAGCTCCTACTCCAGGCTGGTGGAGGGGAGCAGAGAGTGGGACGTCCTCTACCTCAAGCACTACGAGCAGGAGACGGCGAAGAGGCGCGTGTGAGAGAGCTCCTGGACCCAACCGGCGGGCGGGCGGACGCTGCCTCGCCCCCCCACCCTCGCGCGCGCCTTGGCCTCTGGTGGACCGCCCTCGGGGCCGGCCGCCGGCCCTCTCCTTGCGCGCATACGACCGGGCGCCCCCAGCTCCTCCCCGCTCTTCCGTAAGCACCCTGGCATGGTCGTGGTGGGCCTCACGGGGGGGATCGCCAGCGGCAAGAGCGTCGTGGCGAAGATGCTCCGCGAGCGCGGCGCTCACCTCATCGACGCCGACGCGCTGGCTCGCAAGCTGGTAGAGCCGGGAGAGCCTGCCCTGGAGGAGGTCGTGCGCGCCTTCGGGCGAGGGGTGCTCAACCCGGACGGGACGCTCAACCGCAAGGCACTGGGAGGGAGGGTCTTTCAGGACCCAGGCGAGCGCAGGCGGCTCGAGGCCATCCTCCACCCCCGCATCTGGGCGGAGGAGGATGCCCTCATCGAGCGCTACCGGCCGGAAGACCCGCGCGGGGTGGTGGTGGTGGAAGCGGCCCTCATGGTGGAGACGGGTTCCTACAGGCGGTTTGACCTCTTGGTGGTGGTGGACTGCGATGAGCGCCAGCAGGTCGAGCGGCTGCGCGAGCGCGATGGGCTGGGGGAGGAGGAAGCCCGTGCCCGGCTGGCGGCCCAGATGCCGCTGCGAGAGAAGGTGAAGCTGGCCTGGCGCGTGGTGGACAACCGCGGCCCCCTGGCCCGCACGGAGGGGCAGGTGGAGGCCCTCATGGCGGAACTCCGTCGGATGGCGGCCGAAAAAAGGGTTGACAACCCGGAGGCAGGGATGTAATTTTATGTTGGTTTCGGGTAATATCGCGGCCCGATCTCGAAGTGCCCCGGTCGGGGGCACCTCCGCAACCTCCAAAAGGCTACTCTCAGAACCCGACCTAAGCCCTTGAGGATGGAGTTCCCCTGCCTGCGTATGAGCTGAGGTTGGGTGCTGTTCATTGAAGCGTGTCAGGCCTCGAGGCGCCCGAGGAAAGAGGTGGCGAGGAGCGGCCCCGGAGCAAAAAAGGACCCGCTCTCGGAGCGGGCGTCGCCGCCGGCCCGGGGCCACGTCCTGAGGTTTCCGCCCCGCGTTGTTGCCCGAGGTGAAGGGGCCTCCGAAACTTGGGGGAACGTTCGGCGGAGTCGGTCCTGGTTGATTTTTCCCGATGAGTGCGGGCCCGGCCGCGCGCCCTCGGCGGGCGCGCGGTGGGAACCGCCTGTGCAGGAGGTGATGAGCGGCACATGCCCACGGTAAAGGAAAAGGAGCTGAACCTCGCGCAACTCAAAGAGATGACCATCTCGGAGCTGAACCGGCTCGCCAGGCAACTCAAGGTGCCCGGCACGAGCGGACTGCGCAAGCAGGAGCTCATCTTCAAGCTCCTGGAGGCGCAGGCCCAGATGGATGGTCTCATCTTCGGGGAGGGCGTGCTGGAGGTCCTTCCCGACGGGTTCGGCTTCCTGCGTTCGCCCGCCTTCAGCTATCTGCCGGGGCCAGACGACATCTACGTCTCCCCCTCCCAGATCCGCCGTTTCGACATGCGCACGGGCGACACCGTGAGCGGCCAGGTGCGTCCTCCCAAAGAGGGGGAGCGCTACTTCGCGCTCCTGAAGGTGGAGGCGCTCAACTACGAGAACCCCGAGGCGGCCAAAGACAAGATCCTCTTCGATGACCTCACCCCCCTCTACCCCGACGAACGGTTCAATCTGGAGGTCAAGAACGGGAACCTCTCCACCCGCATCATGAACCTCCTCACGCCCATCGGGAAGGGACAGCGGGGGCTCATCGTCTCGCCCCCCCGGGCGGGCAAGACCATGCTCCTGCAGGCCATCGCCAACTCCATCACCCGCAACCACCCCGATGTGATCCTCATCGTCCTCCTCATCGACGAGCGGCCCGAGGAGGTGACCGACATGCAGCGGTCGGTCAAGGGGGAGGTGGTGAGCAGCACCTTCGATGAGCCCGCCACCCGGCACGTCCAGGTGTCGGAGATGGTGCTGGAGAAGGCGAAGCGGCTGGTCGAGCACAAGAAGGACGTAGTGATCCTCCTCGACAGCGTCACCCGCCTCGCCCGGGCCTACAACACCACCTGCCCCCCGAGCGGCAAGGTGCTCTCGGGCGGCGTGGACTCCAACGCCCTCCAGCGCCCCAAGCGCTTCTTCGGCGCGGCGCGCAACATCGAGGAGGGGGGCAGCCTCACCATCATGGCCACCGCCCTCATCGACACCGGCAGCCGGATGGACGAGGTCATCTTCGAGGAGTTCAAGGGCACGGGCAACATGGAGATCCACCTGGACCGGAAGCTCACCGACAAGCGCGTCTTCCCGTCCATCGACATCAACCGCTCGGGCACGCGGAAGGAGGAGCTGCTGCTCGAGCCCATGGAGCTGCAGCGGGTGTGGGTGCTGCGGAAGGCCCTCCAGCCCCTGGGCGTCATCGACAGCATGGAGCTGTTGCTCGAGAAGATCTCCCAGACCGACGCCAACGAGCAGTTCCTCGCCTCCATGAACCGCTAGCACACCCGGGCTTCACCCGGCGCCCGGGGGGGGCTATAATGAGGCCCGCGGTGGCCCTTTGCCCCGGAGGGGTAGGCATGAAGGAAGGCATTCACCCGAGATATTTCGAGACCACCATCACCTGCGCCTGCGGCGAGGTCTTTCACACCCGGACCACGAAGAAGGACATCCGGGTGGAGATCTGCCACAAGTGCCATCCCTTCTTCACGGGTCGCCAGAAGATCGTGGACACGGCAGGGCGGGTGGACCGCTTCCGCCGCAAATACGCGCGGGCAAAGGCCTCTCAGGCTGACGCAAGCTAGCGGCCCGGACACCGGGCCGGGGGGGATCGCGCGTATCGTCGGGCCCTTGAGGCGAGCCGGGGGACCAGGAGAGGAGGCAGGGGCCCCTCGGTGGCCGCGCCCCTCTCCCTTCCCCTCCCGCATCCGACCCCAAGAAGACCCCCATGTTTGAACATCTGGACCAAGCCGAGGCAAGGCTCGAGGCCCTGGGCCGCCAGCTCGCCGACCCCAAGCGCGTGGCGGGCGGGGCTTCCTACCGGGCCCTGGCGCGGGAGCACGCGGAGCTCTCCCGCCTGGTGGAGACCTACCGCCGCTACCAGAGGGTCGCGCGGGAGCTGGAGGAGGCGCAGCGCCTCCTGCGCGAGGGCCGCGAGGACGCGGAGCTGCGGGCTCTCGCCGAGGAGGAGATTCGGGAGAAGACCCCCCAGCGGGAGAGCCTGGAGCAGGAGCTCAGGCGCCTCATGCTCCCCCGCGACCCCAACGACGAGAGGAATGTAATCCTCGAAGTGCGCGCGGGGACCGGGGGGGATGAGGCGACCCTCTTCGCCGGAGACCTCTTCCGGATGTACTGCCGCTTCGCCGAGCGCAGGGGCTGGAAGGCGGAAGTGCTGAGCAGCCACGAGAGCGATGTGGGAGGGTTCAAGGAGGCCATCGCCCTCCTCTCGGGCGACCGGGTGTACAGCGAGCTGCGCTTCGAGAGCGGGACCCACCGGGTCCAGCGGGTGCCCGCCACCGAGGGCCAGGGCCGGATCCACACCTCGGCGGTCACGGTGGCGGTCCTGCCCGAGGCGGAGGAGGTGGAGGTGGAGCTCGACCCGGCGGAGCTGCGCATCGATGTTTTCCGCTCCTCCGGCCCGGGTGGACAGAGCGTCAACACCACCGACTCGGCGGTGCGGCTGACCCACCTCCCCACGGGCCTGGTGGTCTCCTGCCAGGACGAGAAGTCCCAGCACAAGAACAAGGCCCGGGCCCTGAAGATCCTCCGGGCCCGCCTGCTGGATGCGGCGGCCCGGGAGCAGGAGGCCAGGCGCTCCCAGGAGCGCAGGGCCCAGGTGGGGACGGGGGACCGCAGCGAGCGCATCCGCACCTACAACTTCCCCCAGAACCGCGTCACCGACCACCGGTTCAACCTCACCCTATACAAGCTCGACTCCTTCCTGGGCGGGGAGCTGGACCCGCTGGTGGAGGCCGCCGCCGCGGCCCGGGAGGCGGAGAAACTGACGGAGATGGAGCTCGGAGGGCGCCCCTCGGGTGCGGAGACGGTCCGGTGAGCGTGCTCGCGGAGGCAGGCGCCGAGGTCCGGGGGCTCCTGCGATGGGCGCGGGAGAGGCTCCGGCGGGCGGGGGTAGAGGGTGAGTGGCTGGAGGCCGAGCTCCTCCTGGCCCACGTCCTGGGGGTGGAGCGCTCGTGGGTGCTCGCTCACGGGGAAGTGCGGCTCGCCGGAGAGGAAGCGGCTCGCTTCCGGGCCATGGTGGGTGAGAGGGAGAGGAGAGTCCCCCTGGCCTACCTCACAGGGGAGAAGGAGTTCTGGTCCCTCCCGCTGCGGGTGGGCCCCTCTGTCCTCATCCCCCGGCCCGAGACGGAGCTCCTCGTGGAGCGGGCCCTCGCCTTCGCCCGGGGAGAGGGCGGCCTCCGCCGGGGGCTGGACGTGGGGACCGGCGCCGGGGCGCTCGCCGTGGCCCTGGCCAAGGAGCTGCCGGGGGCCTCTTTCGTCGCCACCGACTCGAGCCCCGGAGCTCTCGAGGTGGCGCGCGAGAACATCGCCCGCCACGGCCTGGAGGGCCGCGTCCGGCTTGTGGGGGGGAACCTTTTTGACCCGATCCGGAAGCAGCTCTCCTTCGACCTCATCGCCTCGAACCCCCCTTATGTGTCGAGTCCTCTCCTCGCCACCCTCCCCCCGGAGGTGAAATGGGAGCCCCGGGAGGCCCTGGATGGCGGCCGCGACGGGATGCGCTGGCAGCGCCACATCATCCGGGAAGCTCCCTGCTTCCTGCGGCCCGGGGGTCTGCTCCTCCTCGAGATGGCGCCCGAGCAAGGCCCCTTCCTCCTGGCCGAGGTGAGGGCCTGCCGGGCCTACCGAGAGGTGCACCTGGCCCTGGACCTCGCGGGGCGGCCGCGCTGCCTCGAGGCCATCTGTTGGCCCTGAGAGGAGGGAGGGGTGGACCAGTTTCGCATCCTTGGGGGCCGGCCCCTGAGGGGGGAGGTGGTGGCGGGAGGCGCGAAGAACGCCACCCTTCCCATCCTCGCAGCCTCCCTCCTGGGGCGGGACCGGTGCCGCCTCGGCAGGGTGCCGCGGCTCAAGGATGCGGAGATCTTCGTCTGCCTCCTGCGGGGCTTCGGGGTGTCCATCGAGGAGGTGGCTCCCGGGGTGCTCGAGGTGAACCCCTCGCGGGCGCATGCGGGCGTCGCCCCCTACGACCTGGTGCGCACCATGCGGGCCTCGGTCCTTGTGTTGGGCCCGTTGGTCGCGCGCTTCGGGGAGGCAGAGGTCTCGCTGCCGGGCGGGTGCGCCATCGGGGCGCGGCCCATCGACCTGCACCTGCGCGGGCTCGAGGCGCTGGGGGCGCGCGTTGCGCTCGAAGGCGGCTACATCAAGGCGCGAGCCCGGCGCTTGCGGGGAGCCCGCATCTCGCTCGACCTGGCCACCGTCACCGGGACGGAGAACCTCATGATGGCCGCCTCTCTCGCGGCGGGGACCACCCGCATCGAGAACGCCGCCCGCGAGCCGGAGGTAGTGGCCCTCGCCGAGGCGCTCAACGCCATGGGAGCGCGCGTCCGGGGGGCGGGGAGCCCCACGATAGAGGTGGAGGGGGTGGAGGAGCTGGGGGGGTTCCGCTGCGCCGTCCCCCCCGACCGCATCGAGACGGGCACCTTCATGGTGGCGGCCGCCATCACGGGCGGGGAGGTGAGCATTGGGGAGTCTATCCCCGAGCACATCCGCCCCCTCACCCTGAGACTCAGGGAGGCGGGAGCCGAGGTGGTGGAGGGGGAGGGCACCCTTCGCGTCCGGGGCGCCTTTCCCGTCCGGCCGGTGAACGTAAAGACCCAGCCCTACCCCGGCTTCCCCACGGACATGCAGGCGCAGTTCATGGCCCTCATGACCCTCGCCCAGGGGGCGAGCGTCATCACCGAGACGGTGTTCGAGAATCGCTTCATGCACGTGGCGGAGCTCAACCGGATGGGGGCTAAGATCACCCTCGAGGGCCGCTCGGCCCATGTGGAGGGTGTGGAGCGCCTGGATGGCGCGAGCGTCATGGCGACGGACCTGCGGGCGAGCGCCTCTCTCGTCCTCGCCGGCCTGGCCGCCGAGGGGGAGACGGTCGTGCGCCGCGTCTACCACATCGACCGGGGCTACGAGCGCATCGAGGAGAAGCTCTCCTGCCTCGGGGCCGACATCGTCCGGGAGGAGGAGCGATGAGGGCGCGATTGAGCCTGGCCCTCCCCAAGGGGCGCATCTTCCCGCAAGCTGTCTCTCTCCTGCGGCGCAGCGGCCTCCTCCGGACGCGCCTGGAGGAGAACACCCGCCAGCTCATCCACGAGGACGAGGCGGGGCTCCGCGTGCTCATTCTGCGCAACACCGACGTTCCCACCTATGTCGAGCACGGGGCGGCGGACCTCGGCATCGTCGGCAAGGACATCCTCCTGGAGCAGGGGAGGAACGTCTACGAGCCTCTGGACCTCGGCCTCGGACGGTGCCGGCTGGTGGTCGCCGCCCCGAAGGGCACAAGCTGGGAGGAGCTCCTCGCCCGCACCGAGCTGCGGGTGGCGACCAAGTTCCCCAGGATCGCCCAGTCCTTCTTCGCCCAGGAGGGGCTTCAGGTCCATACCATCCAGCTCTACGGGAGCCTGGAGATCGCCCCCGCGGCGGGGCTCGCCGACGCCATCGTGGACCTCGTGGATACGGGTGCGACGCTGCGGGCCCACGGCCTGGTCGCGCTCCAGGAGCTGCTGGACGCAACGGCCCGCCTGATCGTGAACCGGGCGAGCCAGAACACCAAGCACGAGGAGGTGAGCGCCTTCATCGCCCGCCTGAAGGAGCACCTGCCCCGATGAGGCGCCTGAACGCAGCGGAGGCGGGCTTCGAGCGGGCCTTCGAGGGCTTCCTCAGCCGGGGGGCGGAGGCCGCCCAGGAGGCGGAGCAGGCCGTCCGCCCCATCCTGGATGCGGTGCGCCGGGAGGGGGATGCCGCGCTCTGCCGCCTGACGGAGAGGTTCGACGGTTTTCCTCTCACCCCGGAGGACATCCCGGTGCGCGAGGAGGAGGTGGAAGAGGCCCACCACACTCTCCCCCGGAAGGTCCTCGCCGCCCTGGAGGAGGCGGCCCGGCGCATCCGGCGTTTCCACGAAGAGGAACGGCCCCGCTCCTGGAGCCTCGAGGGGGAGGGGGAGATGCTGGGCCTCTGGGTTCGGCCGCTGGGGCGGGTGGGTCTTTACGCCCCGGGGGGGAAGGCGGCCTACCCTTCCACCGTGCTGATGACGGCCATCCCTGCCTCGGTGGCGGGCGTGGCGGAGCTCGTGCTG
>JBHIBR010000073.1:0-7730 GCA_046759145.1 Nitrospinota bacterium
CAGTGCCTCCGCCCCGCGGCAAAGAGGGGGGGGAGCGCCCCTTTCGTCGCCGGGAGGCTCGTGAGGGTAGTCCCGCTCGCCCTCGGCCTTGACCCGCCGCGGAGGGCTCTGCTAGAAGGGGACCCCAATGCGCCTGCGCGCTGGGGACCCCTAGAAGCGCTCCCGGGCCCGATCGACCTGCCCGGGGTGGGGCACGACCCGCGAGGGGGGAAATTTCGGTGGAAGGAGCCCGGGAAGGGAACCTCAGCGGGCCTGCCCGCTGGGGACCCCGGGAAGGGAACCTCAGCGGGCCTGCCCGCTGGGGACCCCGGGAAGGGAACCCCAGCGGGCCTGCCCGCTGGGGACCCCGGGAAGAGCTCCGGAGGCTCTTGCTCGAGAGGTCTTACGAGCGCCGCCGCGTCATCCTGACCTCGGGCCGCGAGAGCGACTTCTACATCGATGCGCGCCAGACCACCCTCCACCCGCGCGGCGCTTACCTCGCGGGACGGCTCCTGTGGGAGATGCTCCGAGGGGTTAGCGTCGAGGCGGTGGGCGGCCCCGAGACGGGCGCCTACCCGATTGTGACCGCAATGGCCGTGGTCTCGGAGCTCGAAGGTCAGCCGCTGGGCGCCTTCATCGTGCGCAAGGAGCCCAAGGGGCACGGCCCGTCGGTGCACCGAACGGGGCGCTGGGTGGAGGGGGCCTCCAACCTGCGGCCGGGCATGGAGGTGGCCATGGTGGAGGATGTGGTGACCACGGGCGCTTCCCTCCTGCGGGCGGTCGAGAAGGCGGAGGAGTTTGGCTGCCGGGTGGCCCGGGTGCTCGCCCTGGTGGACCGAGAGGAAGGGGGGAGGGAGAACCTGGCTGCGGCGGGCTTCGACCTCCACCCTCTCTTCACCCGGAACTCCCTGCTGGGCGAGCCCCCCGCTCGTCCTTGAACCCTCCCCGACCGACCCGCAGGTCAGACTCCCCCCGCCTTCCACTTCTCCCCCAGAAGCGAACCCCCCGAAGCCGATGAGCAGGCACGCCACCCTGGCCGCCGCCTGGTATCTCTGGTTCCTCACCTTCGGGACCCGGACGGCCGTCTCTCCTGTCCTCCCGCTGGTGGAGGACGAATTCGGCATGAGCCACGGCGAGGCGGGCAGCCTCTTCACCTTCATCGGCGCGGGCTACTCGATCCTCATGGTGACGGCCGGGTTCCTGGTGCAGCGCTTCGGAAACCGCAGGGTGGTCCTAGGCGCTTTCGGGCTTGTGACCCTCCTCTTCTGGGCGATCCCGGGTGCGGGGGACGCTTTCTCCTTGAAGCTCCTGTTCCTCCTCCTGGGGCTCGCGAGCGGAGCCATCCTCCCCTCCCTCATGCCCCTCCTCACCCGGGTCTACCCGCGCGCCCTCTGGGGGAGGGTGCTGGGCATCTTCGACTCGGCGGTGGGCTTCTCCCTCATCGCAATGCCCCTCATCGCCCGCGCGGTTGTCCGGGGCGGGGAGTGGAGGCGGATGTACTGGACTCTGGGCGCGCTCGCGGCGGTGGGGTGGTTGCTCTTCGCCTTCGCGGCGCGAGGGGATGAACCCGCGAAGGGGCCTCTCCCCCGACGGCCGTGGTCGGCTTACGGGGTCGTCCTCCGCAACCGGCACCTCCTCCTCCTCACCCTGCTCGGCTTCTGCGCGGCGAGCACAAGCCTCGGGGTGTACTCCCTGGGCCCCACCTACCTGGTGAAGGGGAAGGGGATGCCCCTCGATGAGGCCAACTTCTGGTTCGCCCTGACCCGGCTGCCGGGCCTCGTCGTGGCGGTGGTGGGGGGGATGATCGCCGACCGTTGGGGGGCGCGGCGCACCATGGGCGCCATCCTGGCGGTGGCGGGTCTCTTCACCATCGGCGTCGCCCTCGCCCCCACAGCGGGAGGGGTCCTCCTCTTCCTCTTCCTCCAGAACATGGTCCTCCCGGGCTTCTTCCCGGCCTGCTTCAGCTACCTGGCCCACGTCACCACGGAGCAGGAGCGATCCGCGGCGCTGGGCCTGGTGCTGGCTCTGGGGGGGTCGGCGGCCTCGGGACTCGCCCCCTGGTTCCTGGGCGCGGTGGCCGACGCCCACAGCTTCGAGCTCGGGATCCTGCTGGTAGGACTCGCTGCCCCGCTCTCCTCTCTCCTCCTGCTCGCCATGGCCGACGAGCGGCGGGGCAGGAACCCGCCCTGAGGGAGGGGGCTGACTGCCTTGACACCTCCAACTCCGCTGGCTATGGGTTGGTGAGCGGAATCCCCACATTGCTCCGAGCGGAGCTCCTGTTCGGGAAGAGACCATGGCTCCCGCGTCAGAACCCCTCGGGATGGGCATCGTCGGCCTCGGCATCTGGGCCGAGATGGTGACGGCGGGCATCGAGGTCTGCCCGCAGACCAGGCTCCTCGCCTGCACCACCCGGAGCGCCGAGAAGCGGCGCGCCTTCGCCCAGAGGCATCGCTGCGAGGAGTGCGAGAGCTTCGAATCCCTCCTGGCGCACCCCGGGGTGGAGGCGGTCGCCATCGTCTCGGCGAGCCAGGCCCACTACGGGCACGCCATGGCGGCGCTCACAGCGGGCAAACACGTCTTCCTCGAGAAGCCCATGGCGAACACCCTCCCCGAGGCGCGGGCCATCGTGGAGCGCGCCCGGGAGAAGAGGAAGGTCCTCCAGATCGGCTTCGAGACCCGGCTCATCGCCCCCATCGCCCGGATGCGGGAGATGCTGCGGGCGGGGGAGCTCGGAAAGCCCGTCCAGGCTGAGGCCAATTTCTCCCACAACCTCGGCCTCGCCCTCACGCCCGAGCGTTGGCATTACTATGAGGCCAACTGCCCGGGCGGACCCCTCATGCAACTCGGCATCCACCAGGTCCACAACCTCAACCTCCTGCTCGGCCCTCCCCTCCGGGTGCGGGCGATGGGAAAGCGCCTCCTCATCGGCGCCGAGGTGCCCGACCTCACGGGCTGCCTCATCGAGCACGAGAGCGGGGCGGTGAGCTACGTGGGTTGCTACTATGTCTGCCCGCGCATCCTCTACCTGAACCTCTACGCCACCGGGGGGAACCTCTTCGCGGACGTGCGCCTCTCCCAGGGTCCCCTCCCCGACTACCTGCGCGCCTTCAGCGAGGCGGACCGCCACGCCACGCTCCACTTCCAGCCGAAGGATAGCCTCGAGAGGAAAGCCGTCCCCCTCACCCCGGGCGACCCCATGGCCGCCCAGATGGCGGAATTCGCCCGCTCGGTGCGGGAGGGCGCTCCCTCGGAGGCGGACGGGGAGAGAGGCTTCGAAGCCCTGGCCGTGGTCCTGGCGGCGGTCGAATCCATGAAGACGGGAAGGGCCGTGGAGCTTTCCGAGTTCATCGAGCGGAAGGGGGGGCTTCCCCCCTCCTAGCTCGGGGTCGGGCGAATAGAAAGTGCCCGCCCTCAGCTCAACTCACGCCACCTCCACCTCGGCGGGGGCATAGCGGGCGAACTGCATGCTGAAGGTGGCCCGGCCCTGGGAGAGGCTCCTCAGCTCGGTGGAGTAGCCGAACATCCGGGAGAGGGGAACGCGGGCTTGGACCACCTTGCCCCCTCCCCGCTCCCCCATCCATTCCACCTTCCCCCGGCGGGCGTTCAGATCCCCCAGCACAGAGCCCAGGAACTCCTCCGGGCTCACCACTTCGACCGCCATGATGGGCTCAAGGAGTATGGCCTGGCTCTCCCGGCAGGCGGCGTCGAAGGCCCCCCCCGCGGCGATGGAGAAGGCGGCTTCGCTGGCCCGCGCCTCGTCCCAGTCCGCCTCGAGGAGGGTGACGGCGATGTCGGTCATCTCGTAACCCGCGAGCGGACCCCCCTGGGCGGAGGAACGCACCGAGCGCTCCACCGCAGCGACGAGCGCAGGGGGAAGAGCCCCCTCCGGGAGGGCGCTCTCGAACTTAACTCCCCCGCGTGGCCCCGTGGGCGCCACCCGGAGAGATAGGCGGGCGCACTGGGGCTTTCCGCCCAGCTCGCGGTCGAAGACGCCCTCCCCCCCGGCCGCCCGGATGAGGGTTTCCCTGAAAATCACCCGGGGCCTCCCCACCCGCGCCTCGACGCGGAACTCCTCGGTGAGGCGGCGGGCAAGAACGTCCAGGTGGAGCTCGCCCATGCCCGAGATGAGGGTCTGGCCCGTCTCGGGGTCTTTCCTCACCCGAAAGGTGGGGTCCTCGTCGGCGAGCTTCGTCAGACTCTCCTCCAGGCGTTTTTGGCCCGCGCTGGTGCGGGGCTCGATGGCCACCGAGATGACGGGGTGGGGAGACTGGATGGGCTCGTAGCGGATGGGATGGGCGGGGTGGCAGAGGGTGTCTCCGGTGGCAGCGCCCTTGATGCCCGTCGCGGCCACGATGGCGCCCGGGCCCACCACCTCCATCCGCTGGCGCTTGTGGGAGAACATCCGGAAGAGGCGGGCGATGCGCTCCTCCCCGCCGCGGGTTGCGTTGAGGAGGACATCTCCCGGGCGGAGCCGACCGGAGTACACGCGGAGGTAAGTGAAGCGCCGCCCCTCGTCCATCTGCACCTTGAAGACGAAGGCGGAAGTGGGCTCATCCGCCCGCACCCCGCGGGAGAGGACCTCTCCCGTATCGGGGTGGTGGCCCTCGGCGGGTGGCAGGTCCAGGGGGGAGGGGAGGAGGTCCACCACGGCATCCAGGAGCGGCTGGATCCCCTTGTTGCGCACGGCAGCCCCGCAGAGGACGGGTGCCACCCGAACCTGGAGGACCGCTCGCCTGAGCGCTTCCCGCAGCGCCGCGGCCTCGAGAGGCTTTCCCTCCAGGTAGCTCTCCATGAGGGCTTCGTCCCCCTCCGCCAGGGTTTCCACCAGCGCCTCGCGCGCTCTGCGCACGCGGGGGAGGATCTCCTCCGGAGGGTCCACCTCCACTACTGTCCCTCCCAGGTCTTCCTCCCGCCAGGTGAGAGCCCGCCCGCTGAGCACGTCCACCACGCCCAGGAACTCCTCCCCAGAACCCATGGGGAGCTGGAGGAGGAGGGGCTTCGCGGCCAGCTTCTTGCGCATCTGCTCCACTGTGCCGAAGAAGTCCGCCCCCACCCGGTCCATCTTGTTGATGAAAGCGAGGCGCGGGATATGGAACTTGTCGGCCTGCCGCCACACAGCCTCGCTCTGGGGCTCAACGCCATCCACGGCGGAGAAGATGGCGATGGCCCCGTCCAGCACCCGGAGGCTTCGCTCCACCTCGATGGTGAAGTCCACATGGCCCGGGGTGTCGATGATGCTCACTTCGTGGTCGCGCCACTGGCAGGTGATGGCGGCGGCGGTGATGCTGATGCCCCGCTCCCGCTCCTGGCTCATCCAGTCCGTGGTGGCCTGGCCCTCGTGTACCTCGCCCATGCGGTGGATGGCGCCCGTGTAGAAGAGGAACCGCTCGGTGACGGTGGTCTTGCCGGCGTCAATGTGGGAGATGATGCCGATGTTGCGGAGGCGCTGCAGCGGCGTGGCACACATAGAAAAAAGCCCCCGAGGCGACGCTCCGGCAGCAAATTCAATCTCTTACCACGTCCGCCCCCCGCTGTCAACGCGAGGGAACCCCGCTGAGAACCACTTTAAACGCAGATTCAATGGGTTAGCAATGGGCTCGCGGGATGGTGAGGGGACAAAAAAATGGGAGAAAGCGGGGGCCTCGACAGGGGCGTTGCAACGGACCCACTCTCCCCTCACCGATGGCGTCTTTTCCGCCATTTGCCGAATCCGGCCTTCACAAGCTCCTCGCAGGCGTCCAACCCGTCAGTCCTCAAGATGTCGCGGAGCAGCCGCCCGAATGGCCCTCTGTTTCGGCCATCCGAGCGGATGAGGATCACTTCCGTCCCCCGGGGGAAAAGCCGCTCCATGAATTCCTTGGCGCGTTTCCCATCAAGCTCTCGCAATTCGGGCGCATCGCACGAGGCGAGCCTCACCCGCTCGGCCTGCCAACTGAAGGGGTCCACTTTCCCGGCCACGATGAGCGTATCTCCGTCAACGACGCGCAGGACCACGGCAAAGAGAACGAGGGCCAAGACGCCCCTTCGCTTGGATAGGGGGAAGAACATATTTTCTTAGCAGTGAATTTCCTTTTAGACAAAGTATTTCTCCTGGGCGGATACATTATCATGAAAGAGATTGCTCTTGGCGAAAAATTTTCCAAAAAGGAAAATTCACTATATGGAAATCGGCGAGCGACTGCGAATGCGTAGGCTGACGCTGGGTCTCCAGCAGAAGGTCGTGGCCGCCGACGCGGGCATTGCCATCACCCACCTGTCGGAATTTGAGCGCGGGAAAAGGGGGGTCTCCCTCGAGGTCTTGGGGCGTATCGCGGCCGTCTTGGGCTTACGCCTTGAATTCGCCGAAGCGTCAGCCGAAGGCGTCCGCGAGAGCCCTGCACCCTATGGCTTGCCCCCGAAACCGTCGAGCGCCGCCCAGCGCCGAATCCTCGATGCCACTGAGGACCCAAAGCTCCTTCGGGAGATCGAAAATCACATAAAGCGGTATCGCCTCGCCCAAGAGGCCCTGGAGCGCCGGGCCCGAAGGCGCAGGCGCTAGTCCCCCATGCCCGCTATCTTCCGCCGCAAGGGCGGGCAGGGGGAGGCCTGGCGTGGTGGCGGATCGGCGCGAGGCTTGCTCGCCGGGCCCGTCCACCTGCGCCCCGAATCCCTGCGGGCCGAGGTAGACCGCCTTTCGGCCTGGCAAACGGATATTAAACGGCAAGCGCCGGGAATCGGGGGGCAAAAGGGGGAAAGAGAAGGGAAATGGCCCCGCCCCCCACGGGCAGGGGCAGGTCCCTCAAAACCTTACGAGAAGCAAAAAAATGGGAGAAAGCGGGGGCCTCGACAGGGGCGTTAGGGGAGGAAAGCCGAGGAATCCCCGTTTCTCCCAATCTCTAGACTTCCGAGATTTTTAACGCCGGTGGGTGGGATTTATTCCGGGGGCTTATTCCGAAGGAGGCGAGTAGGAGGAGGCCCGGGGGGGAGGCCTTCCCTCACCGGGTTCTAGAAGGTTTCTAGCTGAGAGCCTGGGTCTCACTCACTGCGCCCGCGGGGCCGCCTCGCGGAACACCTTCACCTGGCATCGAACCACCCAAGAGGAGAGAAACTGCTCCACCTCTTCCACATAGCACCGGTCGCACATCCTGCCGGCCGCCGCCGTCGGCTGGCCGGGCACCGGAAGGCGCTGGTCCGAAATGGATGCCCAGACCAGCTCGCCGCAGCGAGTGCACCGGAAGAGGCTCTTCATGGGGTAGACCTCCCTGCCAGAATCCAGCCCGTACGAACTTCTTCCAGAGCAACCTGCGTGCCATGGGCGAGATTCCCCGAATTCAGCCGATTCTGGCTAACCCACTGATAGTTGGCCGGAGTTCCCATGACAATTTGTCTCAGAGCCCGGGGGGCCACCCGGGGCCGGGTGACAAAAAGCCCCTAGCCGGATGCTCCCAAGGACAGTTGCCCTTGTGGTAAAGTGGCCCGCGGGTATCCCGTTTTCCATCGGCAAACCTCGGGAGGAACCGACCCAGTGGCCCCCTCCATCCCCATCGCCGACCTGGAGCTCCCACTGCCTGCACGGGCTCTCTCCAAGGAGGACATCGAGACCCCCGCGCTCCTCGTGGACATTGCGACGATGGAGAGGAACCTCGCGCGGATGGCCGAGTTCTTCCGGGGCACCAGGGTCCGCCTCCGCCCCCACACCAAGACCCACAAGTGCCCCCTCCTCGCCCACAAGCAGCTTGCCCTCGGCGCGACCGGAGTGTGCTGCCAGAAGG
>JBHIBR010000074.1:0-7705 GCA_046759145.1 Nitrospinota bacterium
GATGGGCTCGCTCACCTCGCCCACCTTGAGGCGGAAGGCCACCTCTTCCAGCTCCCTCTGGAGCTGGCCCCGGGTGACCGCCCCCATCACGCCCCCGCTGTTGCGGGTCCCCTCGAAGACCGAGCGCTCGCGGGCCACGCTCCCGAAGGAGCGCCCCTTGCGCAGCTCCGCCAGCACCTCCCGGGCCTCCCGGAGGGTGGGAACCACGATGTGACTGAGCGTGACGGATTCCTTCTGGCTGAACTCATCGGGGTTGCGGTCGAAGTGCTCCCGCACCTCCGCCTCGCTCACCCTCACCTTGGCCGTCACCTGTCGGCGGATGAGCTCCTGGACTGCGAGCGTGCGCACCACCAGGCGGAGTTGCTCCTAGACGGCCCGGCTTTTGTCAATGCCCCGGCGGGTGGCCTCCTGGAAGAGGAGCTCGGTCTGGATGATCCCCGAGAGGAACTTGGCCTTCTGGCGGTTGGCCCGGATCTGCATGGGGAGGGGAAGGAGGGCGAGGCGCTTGCGAAAATCCCCCATGGTGATGACCTTCCCGTTCACCCGGGCGAGGACGGCGCTATCGGGGGTCTTCGGCTTGGCCTTCGCACCCGGGGCGGGCGGGGCACCCAAACGCGCAGGCGCGTTGGGGTCCCCGGGAGGGCGCACCTGCCCCCAGGCCAGGGCGGGGACCAAGAGGAGAAAAACCCAAAGCCAATGAACCATGGAACCAGGGGCTCTCCGCATCTCACCCCCCTCCCCGCGGTCTCTCCAAGGCCGAGGACGCGGGGCTGAAAAACCTCCCTCCCGAGAGACCGCGCCCCGCCTCCCCTTCTCCTCAGGAGGATTTCGGCCGGACGGGGTCTCCCACCCGGATCGCCCCTCCAGCCAGGATGCGCGCCCGCAGGCCCCCACGGTGAATGAGGCCAGCGGGGACGCCCTTCTGGGTGAGCCCCTCCATGTGCCCACACGGCTCGCAGAGTCGGGTCCCCTCCAGCAGCACCTCGCCCACCCAGAACTCTTGACCGACCAGGTGGTTCAGGGGAACGCCCCGCGTGGCGACATTGCGCCTCGTCGCGGGCGGCGAAAGCTCAATGCCCGACTCCCCCATGAGCGCTTCCACCGCCTCGACCTCAATGAGCGTCACCTCCCGGCCGGAGCCGGGTTTCGTGGAATAGGTGCCACGCTCGCGGAAATACCGGTCCCCTTCGAGACCCTTGCCCGGAACCGCGCGGACCTCCGCCACAGACTCCATCGGCCCGGCGGCCTCCCCCGCAATGTGGATCGATACGACAGAGCCCTCCCACATACCGAACATCCCTCCCTCACCGAAACTCCCATTCCCAGGCCGGCCTCGGGGCACCCCTTACCCTCCCAAGCGGCGGACCGACCACGGGAGTCTTATATCCCCATCTGCCGGATGAGATACTGGTAGAAGGGGTCGTGGAGGAACTCCCGCTCCAGGTTGAGCGCCTGGACGCACCACTCGAACTGCTCCGCCAGCTTGCGGAAGGTGGCGGCGGTGGGCCGCCAGGCGTCGTATTCGGAAACGAACCGGTAGGCCGCCTTGCCCTGAGAAACGTAGAACCCGGGGCTCACGCTGCGGGCCTCCAGGGTGTCGGGGTAGAGGCCGGTGAAGAAAAGACAGAAGTCCCCCATCTGGCGCCGCAGCTCCCGCTCGGGCATGCCCTCGGGGTCGAGGAACTCTTCGAGGAAATCCGCCACCGTCTCCAGCCGCCTCCCCCTCCCGCTCCTGCGGAAGAGGTTGTCCACATGCACGAAGTCCACCAGCATGCGGGAGACGTAGTCCACCACCTCCCGGTCGCGGAAGCCCACCGCATCGAAGCTGGAGCAGGTGAGCCGCCCCAGGTAGCGCCGCAGGGGGTGGCCCTCCGGGATGGAGACAACCTGGAACACGATCACCTCGCCTCGGAAGGAGCCTCCTCCCCCGGGGACATGTCCTGCCACGAAGGCGATACCCAATTTCAATATATGGAAGAGGGGGCAGACCGTCAACGAGGACGCCGAGGCGCCCCCCTTTCCTTGACAACGCCCCCGCGCCAGCGGATACTTTTTATAGTGGACCGCTAGGGGTGTCTCGGCTGAGAGTCCGGGGTCGAGTGACTCCCGGCGGGATGGCAGGCCCAAGGGGCGCCTGGGAGCCGGCCATTCCGCTTCCGCCTCCGGCGGAGGACAACCCTTAGAACCTGACCTGGGTAATGCCAGCGTAGGGAAGCGGCCCCGGAGAGAGCGTCCGCCGCAGGCGGATTGTAGGGGCCGCCCTCCGGAAGCGGGCGGCCCTTTCTTTTGGGAGACCCCCTTGAAGCTTATCCTCAACGGCGAAGAGCGGGAGTTCGAAGGCCCCCTCACGGTGGCGGACCTGCTCGGGAGGCTCGGCATCAGCGGTGAGGGCATCGCCGTGGCGGTGAACCTCGAGGTGGTCCCCCGGGGCGAACTCGACCGGCGGCAGCTCGTCGAGGGGGAGCGGGTGGAGATCGTCCGGGCCGTGGGAGGCGGATGAGGCGGCCCCGCCGGAAGGGGGCCCGGCCGCCGAGGGGTGCTCTCGCGGCGGGCGGGGCTGGGGAGAGGGAGAAATGTCTTTGACACTTCGGATCGCAGACCGGGAGTTCCGCTCCCGCCTCATCGTGGGCTCGGGCAAGTACACCTCCTTCGAGGTGATGCGGGAGGCCACCGAAGCCAGCGGGGCGGGGATGATCACGGTGGCCATCCGCCGCATTGACCTCAACGACCGCTCGGGCAAGGGCCTCTTGGATCACATCGACCGCGAGCGCATCGCCCTGCTTCCGAACACCGCCGGGTGCTACCGGCCGGAGGAGGCGGTGGCGACGGCGCGTCTGGCGCGGGAGGCGCTCGGGACCGACCTCATCAAGCTGGAGGTGATCGGAGACGAGAAGACCCTCTTCCCCGACAACGAGGGCCTCCTGGAGGCAGCCCGCATCCTGGTGCGGGAGGGCTTCATCGTCCTCCCCTACTGCATCGACGACCCGGTGGTATGCAAAAAGCTCGAGGAGGTGGGCTGCGCCGCCGTCATGCCCCTCGCCGCCCCCATCGGCTCGGGCCTCGGCATCCGCAACCCGCATAACCTCCAGATCATCCTCGAGCAGGCCCGCGTGCCCGTGATCGTGGACGCGGGCGTGGGGGTGGCCTCGGACGCCGCCATCTGCATGGAGATAGGCTGCGACGGGGTGCTCATGAACACCGCCATCGCCGGGGCGGGCGACCCCGTCAAGATGGCCCGGGCGATGAAGCTCGCCATGGAGGCGGGCAGGCTCGCCTTCGAAGCCGGGCGCATACCTAAGAAACTCTACGCCGCCGCCAGCAGCCCGCTGGCGGGGGTGATCGGGACCTGAGGAGGGGGGAGGAGGCAGAGGATGGTGACGGATTCGTCTGAGCCCTCCCGGGGAAGGAAATCGAGCACGCCTCGGGGCAGGAGAGGGGAGAAAAAATCGCTGGCGCTGCGAGATAAAACCGGGCAGAGACAGAAGGCCAGCGAGAAAAAACGCCGGGAGCTCCAGCTCACACCTTTAGAGAAGGCGCGCTTGCAAGGCTACTTCGAGCGGGGAGCTTTGCGCGGGAAAAAGAAACTCATCTCCTCCTTCGGCGAGCCATTGAAGGAGCCCCTTATCATTCAGTTCGACGCCGAAGACGCGGCGGACGGCCTGTACACCCTCATGACTACCGGGGTCACGCTGGGGGTCTCCAGCACAGTGTCCGTGGCGACTTCAACGGCGCAAATCGATGCCCTCAAGAAGGAGGGCATTAATTTCCGAGTTTTTGATCTTCCAGACTGATGCCCCCGAGGGCAAAACACAGCAAGGGCCCTCGAGGTGCACGAGTACGCTACGAGTTCCTTGTTCCCACGTACTATAGTCCCCGACGTCAAGTTGAACGCCTCAAGTTCGAGTGCCTTGAAATCCTTCTGGCGGAGTTCTTCGAAGGATACAGTGAGTACGCCGGCGAGGGAGCCTGGCGATTCTACCGTAAAGAGAAGCACATAAAGTACGAGGTCGATGTCCGGGACAATGCATTCACACGGCAGTTCTTTGGACATTTTCGCCGCATCCTGGAGAAATGGTTTCACCAAGAGCGCATCTGGATGACACGCAGTAGGATCGAGCTGGTTTGAACGGCCACCGCCGGTCTTTGAGACTCCGCGGGCCATCGAATCCCACATGCTCCCACGCCTCTACCTGATCACCGACCGCCAGGCCATCCCCGCGTCGGTCCACCGAACGGGGGGAGACCTCGTGGGCGCGGTAGAAGGGGCGCTCCGGGGGGGTGTGCGGATGGTCCAGCTCCGGGAGAAGGATCTCCCCCCCCGGGAGCGCTACCGCCTCGTCCTCGCTCTCGTCGAGCGCTGTGCCGTCCACGGGGCGCGCCTTCTGGTGAACACGACCGCCGACCTCGCCCTCGCGGCGGGCGCGGACGGGGTGCACCTGGGGAGAGATACCCTCCCGGTGAGCGCCGTGCGCGAGAAGCTGGGATTCCGGGGGCTCATCGGCTACTCCGCCCACGGGACGGAGGAAGCACGCGCGGCGGTCGAGGCGGGGGCAGATTTTGTGACCTTCAGCCCCATCTTCGCCACAAAACCCGGCTACGGCCCCGCGGTGGGAGTTGAGGCGCTTCGCACAGTCTGCGCGAGGCTTAAGGCGCCCACCTTCGCTCTCGGAGGGATCACCGCGGCCAACGTGCGAGAGGCCCTGGCGGCCGGGGCCCACGGCGTAGCCCTGATCTCGGCCATCCTCTCCGCGCCCGACCCCGAGCGGGCGGCGCGGGAGCTGGTGGAGGCGGTGGGGGGATGAGGAGGCAGGATTGCCGAGAAGCCCAGTGGAACGGATTGACACAAGGGGGTCTCTCCGTGTACGCGCGTGCACCCAGGATCGCCCTTAAAACTTACCAAGGTGCCCAAACTTAAACCCCTAATGGTAGATTTCGTCTTCCACGTTTATGTGATGAATGTAGGATTCTGCTGGAAATATTTATGCATATAAAATTTCTCTTACGGTATTTTTGTCGTGGGTTCCCATTTCGCTAGCATAGCCTTCTGTTTTCGCCCGATTCCCATTTTCGCCCCAAGCGAACTCCCCAAAGGTACCAATGTTAAAATCAAGAAAGCCCCGGGACTAAAACTTCTGATGATCCACTCAGATCTACTTGATTCGCTTATAAGTTTTTTGGCAATTGCTTCATCGGCAATTGCGTCAAACCCATAAGAAAAGGCCAATAAAACCAAAAATGAATAGAAGACAAGTAAAGGAACGGCAAAACATATATTTAAGACCCGGGTATAGCCTCCATACATTCCAAACAGATCAGACCTATAAAAGTTAAATGGAGCGCCTTTCTCATGTACTTCAGATTCTGAACAAACGTATTCTTCCAGTTTTCGAATGTACATCCTATACGACCAGAGTTCCCGGTTAACGTATGCCCATCCGGCAAACCAGATGTTGAAGCACAGTGCCAATATTATTGCCAAGAGTCCTACAATTCCCGGATCCAGATTTTTTAAATTGTTGATCGTTAGGGCTCCTATCGCCGCAAGTGCAACTCCTATCATAGCGAGAGTACGGTAATAAAGGCGGTAGATTTCCAAGTAGAAATGATGAAGTGTGTTATATTCCTGCAAGGCGCAGTCGAGAGAAGAAGGCTTCGTACCAGGCATTGGAGGAGGAGGCTTCATATCAGGCATTGAACGGAAGAGTCTCCTTAGCGCTCCAAGTAATCCGAAATTTCCCATATCAAAATGAGTCCGCCCAAAGAGGGTGCCAACCGGGCCGAGAGCGAGTACGGTCCTGCTTCTTACCTTTGTCAACCTCTCCGTCGTCCCGTTTGCCCCAATGGATCTCCCCGGCGGCCGGATCCCCTAGGGGCGCTCCCGGCGCGCTAGGCCTTGCTCTCCCGGGCGAGCTCGCGGCGGCTCTTGCGCCCCAGGTAGATGCGCTCGGGGTCCACGATGGTGCGGAGGATCTTGAGCTCCTCGTGGGCGGGGGGGTCCATCACCTTGACTTTGGTCCGGGCGGTCGCCTTCTTGCCGTCCACCGTCCGCAGCTCCCAGCTCACGTTCTCGAGCACATCCCCCAGTTCCACCCCCGGGTAGATCATCTCGAGTTTGAGTTCGTTGTCCTTCGGGGGGTCGTTGCGCATGATGCAGAGGTCGCTGATCATCACGCAGGGCCCGCCCCGGGGGAGCCCGTAGTCGGCCTTCGTCTCCCCCGGGGGCCCCAGGTTGCCGGCGACGGAGGTACGGTACTGGACCTTTTCGGGGAAGCGCCGATCCTCCATCACCATCATCACGATGGTCATGTCGGCCAGCGAGGCGATGTTGTTGGCCCCCCCGCTCCCCGCAAAGCGCACCTTGGGGCCCCGGCCGCTCGACGACACCCCGCCCGGCCAGTACTCCCCGATGGCGGTGGAGTTGAGGTTCCCGTAGCGGTCGCACTCGGCCGCCCCCAGGATGCCCAGCGTGCAGTAGCCCCGCTGGGCGGTGGTGCCGAAGGTGTCCGCCATGTTGGTCACCGTGCTCCCCCGCAGGCACCCCCGCGGGTCGGAGACGCTGATGGGGAGGTGCTCCACCGTGGGCCCCACGATGCCCGCCTCCATGATGAGGGTAGCGCCCGGAGCCGAGGTGTGGAGGGCCAGCATGGAGCCCAGAAGGGGCAGGCCCGTCCCGGCGAACATGAAGGCCCCGTCCGGGATGTTCCGGGCCACCGCGATGGCCAGGAGCTCCATGGTGGTGTAGGAGGCGGGGTCGGGGCTCAAACCCCGCGCCTCGCAGTATCTTCTGTACTCCTCGTCGCTCACCTGGGTGACCATCGGTCTCTCACCTCCCTCTGTCCCGGGCCTTAGATGGGCCTCGCGAGGTCGGGCTTGTAGCCATAGGAGCTATCCGCCCGGAGCTCGAACAGCCGGTCAAAACCCTCCTTGCCGCTCTTGGCACGGTAGTCTGTGCCCACCTTGTTGGCCAGAAAATCCCAGTCGTCCTCGGTCTCCACCACCATCTTCTGCCAGTACTCCTTGACCGCTTCCTTGCTCTTCCGGTTCACGCGGCCGTAGTTCACCCAGAAATCCCAATCGTAGTCGTAGTAATAGGGGACCGCCGAGGGGTAGCCCCCGAAGGGCTGCTCCACGATGGCGTGCACGAAGTGGGCGCCGATGTGGTTGTGGTCGGGGCGGAGCCGCAACTCTTCCTCGGGCACCACCTGCTCGCACTCGACGATGAGGTACTTGGAGCTCATGGCCTGCTCGCAGTCGGGCCCCCAGATGCCGTCCAGGCGCACCGTGCCCTCGCTCCCGGCACGCTGGGCGCGGATGATGGTGACCTCGGGCAGGATGGGGGGCAGGAGCACCACCTTCTGGCCAGGCTTCCCGGTATACTTGGTGCTTTTGAGCGAGACCTCCAGGCTGCTCGTCTGGTTGGCCGTCGTGTCCCCGCCCGCGAAGGCGTGGGGCCGGTAGCCCCATCCCTCGAAGGGGTCGTCGACAACGGCGAACTTCTTGGGCGCAATGGATGGATGCTCCCAGTCGCCCCGTGCGTCCTTCTTCCCCCGCAGGCCCGCCTTCCCGAACACGTCGTACTCCAGGAGGTCCGTCCCCAGCTCGCCCATCATGGGGGCGAAGGGCCAGCCGTAGCGGCCCGCCACGGTCCGCAGGGCGAAGCCGTAGTTGCTGTAGTCCTCGATGAGCTTGATCTCGCCATCCTGGA
>JBHIBR010000075.1:0-7705 GCA_046759145.1 Nitrospinota bacterium
GTGCTTTCGTCCCGGGCGAGCACCTCCAGCGCCGCACGGGTCATCAGGCCCCCTACTTCTTCCGAGAGGTCGCGCCCTCCCACGCCCACTCCCTGAGAGAGTCCCTCCCCAGCCTGGGCCAGCAGGCACGCCACCTGCTGGAGGCCCGTCCCCGATGCGGAGACTACCCCCACGCGCCCGCGGGGGACTTCGTTGGCGAAGCCCAGGGGGACTCCATCCAGGATGGCCGTCCCGCAGTCGGGACCGAGGAGGAAAAGCCCCTGCTCTCGGGCGAAGCGCTTGAGGGAAACTTCCTCCGAGAGGAGGACGTTGTCGCTGAAGAGGAACACGTGGAGGCCCCGTTCTAGCGCCTTCCGGGCTTCGGCCCCCGCGTAGGCCCCCGGCACCGAGATGAGGGCGAGGTTCGCCCCCGGGAGCAGCTCGAGCGCCCCTTCCAGCGTGCGCGGGCGGTAGCCCTCCTCGCCCGCCCCTCCCCGGGCCGCGCTCGCGAGCATCTCCTCCGCCCGCCTCCTCACCTCCTCGGCCAGGGCCCCTTCGAGCCGCGCGCAGATGAGGAGGTCCACCGGGCGCGCCCCCCGTCCCCTCGGGGTGAGGAGCCCGACCTCTTCAAGCAGCCTCAGGTTGGCGGGCGTGCCCATCATGGCTGAGGCCCGGGCGACCCCGGGGAGGGAGGAGAGCTCCCGGCTCAGCCGCATGAGGGCGACCGAGTCGCGGTATTCGTCCTCAAGGACCCAGTTGTGGAGCTCGCCCATCCAGGCCCCTCCCCTGGGGCCCCGGCCACCGGGCCGGTGCGATAGAGCTAGTTCTTTTGAGCCCCAGCCGCCGGGCGGGGCTCAGGGGAGCTGGGGTCTTGCCCGGGGCCGCGTGGCCCCGGCCTGGCCTAAGGGATGCACAGTATATCAGCCGAAGTCCGCCGCTCGCATCCGCACGCTGGTGCGCCGAGGCCCGATGCGTCCTGGGGCAGAGCCTCCCCAGGGGGGAATTGTTAGGTCCGGGGCCATCTCCTAGAATCCACTGGGGCCCCGCAGGGGGGATGGGGCGCATGAAGAGCCTCAGGGCGCTCCTCTGTGTGCGCAGGTGGTGAAACTGGGGAAGGCCGCCAGGCTCATCCTCTGCGGGGAGCCCCCGGATGGCGGGAACCTCTTCCGCCTCGGTGAGGAGGGATGGGTATGGGGGAGCTGCTTCTGGCCCCTGCCATTCGTGCTGAGCGTATCGCGCGCGACCTCGATGCCCTCGCCCGCTTCGGCGCGGACCCATCGGGCGGCGTGACGCGGCCCGCCTTCAGCCCCGCCGACGCTGAGGCGCGGGCCCACCTCGTGGGCCTCATGCGGGAGGAGGCGCGGCTGGAAGTTCGGGTGGATGCGGCGGGGAACATTTTTGGCCGCCGCGAGGGGACGGAGAGGGGGGCGCCGGCTGTGCTCTCGGGCTCTCACCTCGACAGCGTGGTGCAGGGAGGTAAGTTCGACGGAACCCTGGGCGTGGCGGCAGCCCTGGAAGCGGCCCGGGCGATGGAGGAGGCGGGGCTCCGCACGAGGTGTGCCTACGAGGTGGTGGTGTTCTCCAACGAGGAGCCGAGCCCCTGGGGGACCTCCTGTTTGGGGAGCCGCGCCTTCGCCGGGCTGCTGGAGGTGGAGCTGCTAAGGCAGCTTCGCGACCCCGAGGGGAAGCCCCTCTTTGAGGCGCTTAGGGCCTTCGGCCTCGAGCCCGAGAAGCTCTCCTCCGCCGCCCGAGAGGCGGGCACCGTGGCCGCCTACGTCGAGCTCCACGTGGAGCAGGGCACCCGCCTCGAGCGCGCGGCGGTCCCCATCGGGGTGGTCACCCACATTGCCGGGATCGACCGCTTCCGCGCCCTCATCGAGGGGCGTGCCGCCCATGCGGGCACCGTCCCCATGGACGAGCGCCAGGACGCTCTGGTGGCGGCCGCCGAAGCCGTGCTGGCGGTGGAACGGGCGGGCCGCAGCCAGCTCTCGCGCGGGACCACCGCCACGGCGGGGCAGATCCAGGCCTGGCCGAACGCCCTGAACGTGGTCCCCGCCCGGGTGGAGCTCGGCTTCGAGGTGCGGGGCGTGGACCCCAAGAGCAAGGAGAGGGCGCGGAGGGAGGTGCTGGAGCGACTTTCGGCCCTCACCGAGAGGCGGGGAGTGGGGGTGAGCGTCCAGAACCTCTCTTCCTCGGAGCCAGCCGCCATGGGCGAGGGCGTGATGGCCGCCGTGGAGGAGGCCAGCAGGGCGCTCGGACTGGCCTCGCTTCGCCTTGCCAGCGGGGCGGGCCATGACGCCGCCCTCGTGGCGCGGGTGGCGCGGGCGGGGATGATCTTCGTCCCCAGCCGGGGGGGAGTGAGCCACTCTCCCGAGGAGTGGACCGGGCCCGAGCACGTCGAGGCGGGAGCGCGGGTCCTGGCTGAGGTGGTGGCCGCCTTGGCCGAGCCGATCTAGCGCGGGTGGGGGCTCGGCCGGGTCGGCGGGAGTGAGCAGGTCCAGATACATGTGAGACGCCCCCGGCAGGGGGGTAGAGTGCGAGGGGCCCAAGGAGAGGAGGCAAGGGGAGGAGACTTCCTCCCCTCAGGGGCTCCTGCTCGCCTCGGGCAAGGGTGCCACCTCTTGAGCAGGAACCGGGCGGGCGCGCTGCACGTAGAGGGAGAAAGCCATTAAGGTCACTCCGGCCATCTTGGGGGCATAGCCGGGCCAGAAGAGGCCGAAGGCCGCCCCTGCGAGCACCAGCCGCTCCCACCAGGCGAGCCGCCTGAGCAGGTATCCCTCCAGCGCCGCCGAGCTGCAGATGAAGCCCAGGGCCGCCCCCGCCCACGTCACCACCA
Source organism: Nitrospinota bacterium (assembly GCA_046759145.1). Classification (GTDB taxonomy): domain Bacteria; phylum UBA8248; class UBA8248; order UBA8248; family JBHIBR01; genus JBHIBR01. The sequence continues at coordinate 2,816 of JBHIBR010000075.1, forward strand.
CCTCCGTCCAGGGGCCATTCATCAGGATGGGCGTGTAGGCCATCAGGAGGGGAATGACGTAAAGGGGCTTGGCCAGGCGCAGGGAGATGAAGCCAGTCCGCATCGGGTCGGTGCCAGCCAGGCCGGCGGCGATGAAAGCCGCCAGGGCGAACGGCGGTGTCAGGGAGGCGTCCTGACTGAGCCACAAGATGATGAGGTGGGCCGGGAGCTCCGGCACGCCCAGCTCGATGAGGGCGGGCACGGCCAGGATGGAGAGAAGGATGTAGGAGGCTGTGATGGTCATGCCCATCCCCAGGATGTAGGAGGCGATGGCGCACAGCAGAAGGGCTAGCGGCAGCATCCCGTAGGAATACGAGAGCACCAGTTGCGAGAACTTTAGGGCCAACCCCGGCATAGTGACCCCGGCCAGGACGAGGCCCATCACCCCGGCCGTGGCGCCCACCACCAGCGAGTTGAGGGCGCCCTCGACGAGGGCATCCAGGATCTTGGGAGAAGAGAGGACGAGAGTGGCACCGATGAGCCAGAAGAGAGCGAACCCAAGAGAATGCCCCCAGGCCAGGAGCGCGACGAAGAGGCCGACGGAAGCCAGCAGGCCCCAGCTCTGTCGGACGGCGGACCACAGCTCCGGTTGCTCCGCCCCCGGCGCCCGGCCCCCTGGCTCCCTGCGGGGGGCCGTTCCACCTAGGTAGCGCAACAGCGCGGGCACCTGGAGGAGGCGAGTCTCTTTCTTCAGAGCGGAGAAGAGCAGGGCTGAAACGATGGACCAGAAGGCGGCGAAGAAGGGGGAGTAGCCGACGATGAGCAACATAATGAGGATCGCCACGGGGAGCAGCAAAATCCCGTCCTTCCGCAACGTCCCCCAGAAGTCGGGGAGCTCCTCCTTGGGCAAGCCCACAATGCCTTGTTTGCACGCTTCATAGTGGACCGACATGTAGACTGACAAGTAATACAGCAGGGCCGGCACCAGGGAGATGAGGGCCACGTAGACGTATTTCGTCTCCGTGAAGGCGGCCAGCAGGAAGGCCGCAGAGGCCATGATGGGGGGCATGAGGTGACCCCCGATGGAGGACACCGCCTCCACGGCCGCGGCGAATTGGGGCCTGTAACCCGAGCGCTTCATCAGGGGGATGGTGAAGGCTCCGGTGATGACGATGTTGGCCGCTCCGCTTCCCACCACAGAGCCCACCATGCCGCTCGAGACCACCGAGGACTTGGCCGCCCCCCCTTTAAGCCGGCCCACCAGGGAGAAGGCCAGGTCCACGAAGACGTCCCCCACACGGGTCCGCTGGAGGAAGGCGCTGAAGAGGATGAAAAGGAACACGAAGGTGGCGTACACGTTGGCGATGACGCCGTAGACGCCCTCCTCGCTGTAGAGGAAGGCGATCACGCCGTTGTAGGAGAACCCCTTGTGGGCTAGGCCCTCGGGAAAATAAGGCCCCCAGATACCGTAGAGGAAGAAGAAGACCCCTACCAAGGGCAGCACCAGGCCCAGCACGCGGCGGCACGACTCCAGCGCCACGATGGCGGCGAACGTCCCGAACACCACGTCGTTCCAGAGCACCACCCCAGCCCGATCGCCCCGTTCGACAAAATTGTAGATGTACTCAATAGTGAACGCGACAGTCAGTGCGCAGAGGGCGATGTCGGTCGCGGAGAGGCGGTCCCGGGGCGAGCGGCCCGAGGCAGGGTAGTAGATAAAGACCAGGAGGCTGGTGAAGAAGATGAAAAGGGGAAGGAAGTGGTGATAGGCGTAGAAGGGGAGGTCGGGGAACCGAAAGAATGTCAGCCGCTCGGCCACCCAGGGCACGTTGAGGGCGCTTCCGTTCACCGACCCGTAGAGGTAGTAAAGGCCGAAGGCCACGCCCAGGAGGAAACTCGTCCGCTTCGGGTAGAAGCAGAGCCCGGAGATGAACAGGTAGGCGGGGATCGCGATGGCCCAGGGGATGGGGGCCAGGTGGAGGGTTCCCCATTCGATCCCCTGTCCCTGGGGCAGGGGCGCCTGGACCTTCAGGCCCGCCAGGAGGAAGAGATAGACGGCCCCGAGCAGCGTGAAGCCGGCCCAGGCGTGGACGCCCTCGCGGGCGAACCCTTCGTCCAGCCTGCGCCGCTGGGCGAGCTCGGGCGCGAAGATCACACGGACGGCCGCCCAGGTTTTCAGCAACAGGCCGCTCACGGTCCCGACAAAGACCCTCCCGCCCTCAGACCCCGGATGGGGGGCAGGTCATCAGGCGCCCGGGCCGGGCGACGACCTGCCGCCCGGCCCTCCCCTGAACGTCACGAAAGAATCCGCTTCCCGGGTGCAGGGCACCCCATCCGCGGGCAAAGTACTACACCTCCTTTGCCCGATGCGCCAATGGCCCGCAACCCAGGTGGCGAGCTTCGCCGAGGCTCTAGTTGGCGATTTTTGTCGGGATCGGAATCCCCCGCTCCTTCCAGTACCGCTCCGCCCCTGGGTGGAGCTTCAGGTTGAAGGAGGCCATGCCCTTTAGGTCCGGCGCGGCCCTAAGGCCGATCCGCCAGGACTTGAACGCGCTCACCAGGAACCGGTAGTTGGCCGGGTCGTAGTTGATCCGGGTCACTTCGTACACGACCCGGGCGGGCACGTCCTTGTTGACGATGGAGTAGATGGTGTAGGCGACAGTCTTGGCCGCCTGCTTCTGCCCTTTGTAGGAGCCGGCGGGGATGACCGACTTGTAGTAACCAGGGTTCATCTTGATGAACTTGTCCTGCATCCCGTCGGGGATGGAAACCAGGAATATGTTCCCCCCCGTCGAGGCCGTGAGGACTGAGGGAGAAGGGATGGGGTTCGGGATGGTGAAGGCGTCGATCTTCCCGTCCATTAAGGCCCGGGCGGCGTGGTCCCAACGCTGGTAGTTTTTCGTGACGCCCGCGAAGTAGCCCGCCCACTTGAAGATGAGCGAGGTCATGAACTCGGTGTTGCTGCCCTTGGCGGCGAAGTTGATGCGCCCGCCTTTGAGGTCAGCGAGCTTCCTCACCCCCTGGCGCTCGAGGGTGATGATGTGGAACCAGGAAGTGGTGACCGGGCCGATGCCTCGTATGTTCAGGTGCTTTCTCTTGTACTTGTTCTGGCCCAGCATGGCGTCAGTCAAGAGCGGCCCGTTGCACATCCCGAAGTCCGCCGTACCGCTGTTCACCAGCCGGGCGTTGGCCACGAAACCTTTCGAGGCGCGGTTGGTCATCTCCACCTTCTTGGAGACCTTGCTGACGACCGCCGCCAGCGCTCCGGCGAGGCGGAAGGCGCCCGCACCCGGCCCGGCGCCCACGACGGCGACGCGCGCCTTCTCGGCTCCCTGGGTGATGTCGGCGGCGGCCCACCCCACCACGGACAGCGCCACCACGGCGCACACGACGAGACGCGAGAGCTTTCTCATGCTCCTCCCTCCTCTGATACCGACAGCCCCTCCCGTCCAAGGGCGCCCTCCGGCTGAGTGCCGAGGACCCCGGGAAAACAGGGATATGATGAAACCACCCCCCTGAAATGAGCTTTGCCCCAAAGAGCTACTCCTTCTTATCACGGGAGAGGGGAGGATTCAACGGCCTTCGCCTCTTTCACGACCCTCCGCTATCATCGGGCCGATGCGCTCGCTGTGCCCCGCTCGGGGCAGGAGCAGGAGAGGCGGCCCCGCGCGTCCGTCTCGACAGAGGGGAGGAGAGGATGGCGGGAAGTAAGCCGAGAGGCGCGGTGGCGGCGGCCCACCCCCTGGCGGTGGAAGCGGCGACCGGGGTGCTCCGCAAGGGAGGAGATGCGGTGGATGCGGCCCTCGCAGCCGCCTTCACCCTGGGAGTGGCCGAGCCCTACTACTCGGGCCTGGGCGGAGGGGGCTTCCTCCTGACCCACCGGGCGGGCGGGGGTAGCGGGGGGACGGGCTCCCAGGACCTCCTGGACTACCACTCCCGCTGTCCGCAGGGGGCGCGGCCGGAGATGTTCCGCGGAAAACCGGAGGGCGAGAAGGACTGGGGCTACAGGGCGGCTCACGTCCCGGGAACTGCCCGGGGGCTCGCCGAGGCGAGGGAGCGCTACGGGCGGCTGCCCCTGGCCGAACTCCTCTCCCCGGCCATCGCCCACGCCCACGGGGGGGTGGAGGTCACGCCCTTCTTCCACGCCCGGGCGAGCGAGCCGCGTTTCGGGGAGCTGTGCCGGAGCTGCCCCGCCTTCGCCGCCATCTACTCGGATGGAGGGGAGCCCTGGCCCGTCGGCCACCGCCTGGTTCAGGCCGAGCTCGGGGCGAGCCTCGAGCGCGTCGCCCGCGAGGGGCCGGGCGCGCTCTATGGTGGCGAGCTCTCTGAGCCCGCCGAGCGGGAGTTTCGCTCCCCGGGTGGGCTCATCACCCGGGAAGACCTCTCCCGCTATGAGCCCCGGTGGGTGCCTCCCCTCCGCTCCACCTACCGGCGCTGGACCATCGTGACGAACCGCCTCCCCGGCTGCGGCCCCCACCTGCTCCAGGTGCTGAACCTCCTCGAGGCCCACGACCTGGCCGCCCTCGCCCCGGGGAGCCCTGAGTTCATCTCCCTCCTGGTTGCGGCCTTCGAGGTGACTTTCCGCGAGCGGTTCGCCTCCTGGGGAGACCCCGAGTGCGTGCGGCTGGATGAGGAGGAGTTGGTGGGGAAGGCCCGCGCCTCCGCCCTGGCGCGGGAGATGGTGCCCCGCCGGGCTCGACGTGGGCGGGGGAGACATTCCCCGGCCCGCGCCGAGGGCTCCACCACCCATCTCTCCGTGGTGGACGGCCGGGGAAACGCTGTGAGCCTCACCCAGACCCTGGGTTCTCCTTTCGGCTCGGGCGTCGTCGTTGCGGGGCTCGGCTTCTGCTGGAACAACCACATGCTCTGGATGGAGGCCGACCCGGCCTCCCCCAACGCCCCCGGCCCCGG
>JBHIBR010000076.1:0-7684 GCA_046759145.1 Nitrospinota bacterium
TGGGAGCTGAGCTGGAGGTGCCCACCCTGAACGGGGCAGCCAAGCTGACCGTGCCCCGGGGCACCCAGACGGGCGAGGTGTTCCGCATCCGGGGGGAGGGCTTCCCCTCCCTGGGCGGGAGGAGCCGAGGGGACCTGCTGGTCGAGGTGGTGCTTCAGACCCCCACCAAGCTCACCAAGCGCCAGGAGGAACTCTTCCGGGAGCTGGCCGCGGCGGATGGTCGGTCGAAGGAGCGGAAGAAGAAAAAGGGCATCCTGAGCCAGCTCCTCTCCTTTAATTGAGGGTTCCCCATGCTGAGCGCAGCCTTCGGGGGCAAACTCGACGCCGCCCTGGACTGGGCCCTCAAGCGGATCCGCTCCGGGGGGGTGAACCCGTGCCTGCTCACGAGCCTGGGGCTTCTGGTCCACCTGGTGGCCGGCGGGGCGTTGGCCTGGGGCGCTTTCGTGTGGGGCGGAGTACTGACCCTGGCCGCAGGCGCCTTCGATGTATTGGACGGGGCAATGGCGCGCGCGTCCGGGCGGAACACCCCCTTTGGGGGCTTCTATGACTCGGTGGTGGACCGTTACTCCGACGGCACCCTCCTGCTGGGCCTGCTGGGGTTTTACCTCTGGGAGGGGTCGCGGGGTATGGTCCTCCTGACGGCCGTGGTCCTCCTGGGGGCCCTGGTTACGCCTTACACTCGGGCCCGGGCCGAGTGCTTCATCCCCAGCTGCGCCGTCGGGGTGCTGGAGCGAGCGGACCGCCACGTGGTGCTGGCTCTGGGGGCCCTCACGGGGTGGATGGCCCCCGCGCTGTGGGTCATGGCCGTCTTGAGCCACCTGACGGTGGGACAGCGAGTGCTCTACACCTGGAGGGAGCTGGAGCGGGGTCCTGCCTCGGGGGAGGGACGGCAGGTGGTGAAGCTTAGGCGGTTTTACCGTATCCGCGGTGGCGGCGCGGCACCTTGAGGCTGCGCCCGGAGGCGGGAGGGCGGAATGGCTGAGGAGGAGAAAAAGCCAGAGCGGGGCTTCACCGTCACGGACCGCCGCCGCGCCACACAGGGTTTCGAGGAGTCCGCTGCCCAGGCGCCCGCCGACCGACCCCCTCCGCGGGAGGCTGCCCCTGCCCTGGAGGAGGGGGGAGAGGGAGGCCCTGCCCAGGAGGTGTCGTTGGAGCTTCTCCTGGGTCTCCTCCAGAGCAACGCGCTCCTCTCCCTGGGGGTGCTCCCCGACGCCCGCGGTCAGGGAGGCGCCAAGGACCCCGCCCGAGCCCGGCTCTTCATCGAACTCGTCGCTCTCCTCCGCGAGAAGACCCGGGGCAACCTCACCCCTCAAGAGGAAGCGCTCGTGGAGGATGTGCTGAGCGGGTTGCGCCTCCTCTATGTGGAGGAGGCGGGCTAGCTTGGTGAAGCGAGAGCTCTGCCTCCCCTTGCGCCTGCCGGCGGGCGCGCCCGATGGCGCGGTGCGGCGCCTGAGCTTCTTCGGAGGCAGCCTCGACACCACCCTATCCGTCCGGCGCGCAGCGACAAATCCCCCCGCATCCGCGACGGGGTCCGTTTCCGGCCTGTGATGAGTTGAGGAGGTAGACGCAGCTCATGTCCGCAGACGACCTCTACTCCCAAGCCTTCGAGAAGGTGGGCAACCGGTTCCTCCTGACCATCTTGCTGGCCAAGCGGGCGGCCCAGCTCAAGAAGGGCGCCGAGCCCCTGGTGCCGGCGGACGCCGTGTCCACCGAGGAGATCGTCCTGCGGGAGATCGTCGAGGGCAAGCTCAGCTGGAGGGCCGAGGCCCCGGCGCCCGTGGCGGGGGAAGGGGGCGAGTCCTTCGAGCCGAGCTTCGAGGAGGAGGGCGTCGAGGAGCTCTAGGGCGGCCCCTCAGCTTCTGTCCCGCGCGGGAAGCGTGCGCGCGGGGCGTTTCCTTTCGCGGCTCTCGACGAAACGGGCGAGGCGCTCGACCCCCCGTTCCATGTTGGGGATGGAGTTGGAGTAGGAAAACCGCAGGTAACCCTCCCCCCCGGGGCCGAAATCCGCCCCCGGCGCCACCGCCACCCCCACCGATTCCAGGATCTCCTGCGCCAGCGAGAGGCTCTCCCGCCCCAGGTGTTGCGCTCCTGCGAAGATGTAAAACGCCCCCCGGGGCTCGCTCGCGACGCGGAATCCGAGCGCCCGAAGCCTGGGCAGGAGGAACTTCCGCCGCTCGTCGTAGCGGCGTCGCATGGCCTCGGCTTCGGGGAGGGCCACCTCCAGCGCGGCGATGCCGCCCCGCTGGACGAAGGGGTTGGGCGAGATGAAGAAGTTCTGCTGGAGCTTCTCCAGGGTGCGCATGCAGGCCCGGGGGGCGATGAGGTAGCCCAGCCTCCAGCCCGTCATGGCGAAGCGCTTCGAGAAGCCGTTGATGACGAAGGCCTCCTGGGCGAACTCCAGGATGGAGCGCTCCCTCTCCCCGTAGACGAGGCCGTGGTAGATCTCGTCCGAGAGGATGGGCACGCCGAAGGAAGCCACCTCGGCCATCGCCTCCGCCGAGAGGAGCGTCCCCGTGGGGTTGGCAGGAGAGTTGATGAGGATGACGCGGGTGCGGCGGCCGAGGGCCCGCCCGAGGGCCTCGGCGCGGAGTTCGAACCCCCCCTCTTCGCCTACCCGGACGAGCCTCGGCGTTGCCCCCAGGTAGCGGATGAAGCTGGGATAGCAGGCGTAGTGCGGGTCGGTGAGGATGGCCTCATCGCCGGGCTCCAACAGGAGGGAGAGGGCCAGGAGCATGGCGGGCGAGGTGCCCGAGGTCACCAGCACCCTCTCGGCCTCCACCTCCACGCCGTAGCTCTCCCGGTAGTGTCGGGCGATGGCCTCCCGCAGCTCGGGCAATCCCATGGCGTGGGTGTAGTGGGTCTCCCCGCGCCGGAGCGCTTCGGCCGCCGCCCGTACGATGGGCTCTGGGGTGGGGCCGTCGGGCTCGCCGATCTCGAGGTGGATGACCTCCCGCCCCTGCGCCTCAAGCGCCTGGGCGCGCGCCAGGATGTCCATCACCAGGAAGGGCTGGATCTCCTCGAGGCGCGGGGGCAACTTCCAGCCCATTCGGCTCTCTCCTTTGCGTAGGCGCGTCGGTCTTCCCCGAGTATGGGCCGGGCGGGTTGACATTTCAAGGATGGGGTCTTATAAGCTCATGATTAAATCGAGGTTTGGGGAGGTAGTCACGGGAGGCCCAAGGGGACGGCCCGGGGAGGAGAGCGGGGGAGCGCCATGACCAAGATCGAGATCATCAACCGCGTTGCAGAAGAGACCGGCCTCAGCAAGGTCAAGGCCGAGGAAGCTGTGGAGGGCATCATCGAAACCATCAAGGAGACACTTCAGAACGGCGAGCCGGTGATCCTCCGACGGTTTGGCTCCTTCCAGGTGCGGAAGAAGAACGCCCGCACCGGCCGCAACCCGAAGACGGGCCGGGAAGCTCCCATCCACGCCCGGAGGGTTGTGCGCTTCAAGAGCGGGAAGCATTTCCGGGAAGCCGTGAACGGGGGGAAGGTGCGCTTCTAGCGGCCCCTCCGGTCCCCTCCCGGCTCTTCCCAGCTCCCCCAGCCCGTCTCGCCCGGTCCTTCCTGTCGGTCGGCGCGCCAGAGGATGAGCATGCTATCGCCGTAGCTGTAGAAGCGGTAGCCCATCTCGCGCGCCACTCCGTATGCCCGAAGGACGCGCTCCCTCCCGGCGAAGGCGGCCACCAGCATCAGCAGGGTGGAGCGGGGCAGATGGAAGTTGGTCAGCAGGGCGTCCACGGCCCGGAACCGGTGGCCCTCCCGGATGAAGAGGTCCGTCTCCCCCGCCCGGGGCTCTAGCACCTCCCCTCGGCCGCCCTCGGCGAGGGCGGCGCTCTCCAGGGCTCGAACGCAGGTGGTCCCCACCGCCACCACGCGGCCTCCTTCCCGCCGTGCCGCGTTGACCGCCTCCGCCGTCTCGGGGGGGACGCAGTAGGCTTCTGATTCCATCCGGTGGTCCGCGGGGTCCTCCACCCGGACGGGCCGAAAGGTGCCGTAGCTCACATGGAGGGTGAGCCGGGCGACTCGTACCCCCTGGGCCTCGAGGCGGTCGAGGAGCTCGGGGGTGAAGTGGAGACCCGCCGTGGGGGCTGCCACGGCTCCCTCCCGGCGGGCGTAGACCGTCTGGTAGCGCTCCCGGTCCTCGGGGACGGGGGGGCGCTTGAGGTAGGGCGGAAGGGGGACCTCGCCGTGGGCCCTGAGCCAGGCGCGCAGGTCGGCAAAGGGGTGGAACTCGAGGGTTCGCCCTCCTCCGGGCGGACCGACCCGCGCCCGTGGCCCGCCCTCCCCGAGGCAGATCCATTCTCCCTCGGGAACCTTTCGGTTCGCCCGAAGCAGGGCCTGGAATCGCCCGGGCGCTTCCTCCCGCAGGAGGAGGACCTCGACCTTCCCTCCTGAGGTCTCGCGCTGGGCGCGAAACCTCCAGGGAAGCACCTGCGTGTCGTTCAGGACGAGGAGGTCCCCCGGGCGGAGATAGTCGGGGAGGTCGAAGAAGTGGCGGTGCTCCAGGCGGTCGGACTCTCGCCAGAGCACCAGCAGCCGCGAGGCGTCCCGACGGGGCAGCGGATGGCGGGCGATGAAGGATTCGGGCAGCTCGTAGTCGAAGTCCCGGGTGCGCATTAACCCTCTCTCTCGTTGCCCCCGCGGGGCTTTTCCGCTAAGAAGATATGCCATCCGATCTGGTGCGCGCGGTCAAGGGCCCGGCGGGGAGATGGCGGTGATGAGCCGCATGGTGGATGTCGTCGGGGTCGGCATGGAGGGGCCGGCGAGCCTCGCCCCGCCCGCGCTGGAGAGAGTGCGGCGGGCGGAGATCCTCATCGGCGGCGGGCGCCATCTCGCCCTTTTCCCCGGCGTGGGGGGGGAGCGGGTGGCGATCCGGAACAACCTGAAAGAAGTAGTTGAGCTTATCCGCTCTAACTATCAGAAAAAAAATATCGTTGTTCTCGCCTCAGGGGACCCAAACTTCTACGGCATCGGCCACTACCTCTGCCTCAAGCTCCCCCGGGAGTGGCTGCGTTTCACCCCCAATGTGAGCTCCATGCAGCTCGCCTTCGCCCGCATCCGGCAGAGCTGGCAGGACGCCGCCCTTCTCTCCGTCCACGCCCGCCCCATCGAGGCGGTCGTGGATGCCGCCCGAAGGAGCGCCAAGGTGGGCCTCTTCACGGACGATGAGCACACCCCCGCCCGGGTGGGAGAGGCCCTCCTGGCGGCGGGGATCCGCAACTACCGGGCCTACGTGTGCGAGGAGCTGGGGGGGAAGGGCGAGCGCGTGACGGAGATGCCGCTGGAGGAGCTGCCCGCTTTCCAGTGTTCGCCCCTCAACGTGCTCATCCTGCTGCGAGAAGGAGAGCGGGCCCCGAGCCCCGCCGATTGGACGCTTGGGATCGACGAGGAGGAGTTCCTGCATCGCAAGCCCGAGCTCGGCCTCATCACCAAAAAGGAGGTCCGCGTCCTCTCCCTCGCCCGGATGAACCTGCGGGAGGAGAGCGTGGTGTGGGACGTCGGAGCGGCGAGCGCCTCGGTGGCCATCGAGGCGGCCCGCATCGCCCACCGCGGGACGGTGTACGCCATCGAGAAGAACGAGGAAGATGTGGGCTACGCCCGGGCCAACGTGGCCAAGTTCGGCGCGCACAACGTGCGCCTCTTCCACGGCCGGGCCCCCGGAGGCTGCAGGAATTGGCCCGAGGCGGATGCCATCTTCATCGGGGGGAGCGGGGGAGAGCTTCCGGAGCTCATCGCCCTCTGCCGGAAGAAGCTCAAGCCCGGGGGGCGCATCGTGGCCAACGTCGCTACCATCGAGAACCTGGCGGCCTCGGTGAAGCTCCTCCAGGAGCAGGGACTGGCCGTCGAGGTGACCCAGGTCAACGTCGCCCGCTCGAAACCCATCCTGAAGATGTCGCGCTTTGAGCCTCTTCCCACCGTCTTCATCGTGACGGCCTGGGAGGGAGAGGGGGGCGCTGCGGAGGAGGAAGGCGAATGAGCAAGCTCTACGGGGTGGGGGTCGGGCCCGGAGACCCGGAGCTCCTCACCCTCAAGGCGGCGCGCATCCTTCGCGAGGTGCCCGTCATCGCCTACCCGGCCTGCGCCCCCGGCGCCAGCAGCTACGCCTACCAGATCGTGGAGAGGCTCCTGGACCCTGCCCGACAGCGACCCCTGGGCCTCGTCTTCCCCATGACCAAGGATCGGGAGGAGCTCGAGGTCCACTGGCGGGCCTCGGTGGAGGCCGTCCTCGCCGAGCTGCGGGCGGGCCGCGACGTGGCCTTCATCACCGAGGGCGACCCCTTCTTCTACAGCACTTTCATCCACCTGTGGGAGATCTTCCGGGCCCACTGCCCCGAGGTGTCGGTCGAGGTGGTCCCCGGGGTGAGCTCGCTGACGGCCTCCTCCGTGGCGGCCGAGCTCCCCCTCGCCTCCCAGGACGAGCGGGTGGCCGTGCTGCCCGCCACGTACGAGGAGAAGGGGCTTCGGGAGGCCCTCCAGCGCTTCGACACGGTGGTGCTCATGAAGGTGAGCAGTTCCTACGACCGGGTCCTCGACCTGCTGGAGGAGACAGGCCTCAAGGACAGGGCTGTCTTCGTCAAGAAGGTTGGGGCGCCCGACGAGGAGGTCGTGCGCGACCTGGAGAGCCTCCGGGGCAAGAAGCTCAGCTACCTCTCTACCCTCCTCGTCGTGAAGAACGCCGTGCCGACCGCCCCCGGGGCGGCTCCCGCCGCCCGCGGAGGGCTCGAGGAGGGCGAGCCTTGAGGGGACAAAAGAAATCTCCTCCTCCGCCCGTCCAGTTCGTGAGCGTGGGCCCGGGGGACCCGGAGCTCATCACTCTCAAGGCGAAGAGGGCCCTGGAGGCGGCGGACCTCATCCTCTACACCGGCTCCCTCACTCCCCGGGAGCTTGTGGCCTCGTGGGCTCGGCCGGGCGCCCGCCTCGAGGACAGCGCGGGGCTGCACTTGGAGCAGATCCTCGCCCTCATGGTGGAGGCCGCTCGGCGGGGGGAGCGCGTCGCCCGCGTCCACGACGGCGACTGCACCATCTTCGGTGCCCTCGGAGAACAGCTCCGGGGCCTGGAGGAGGCGGGGGTGCCCTACGAGCTGATCCCGGGCGTGAGCGCGGTGTTCGCCGCCGCGGCCTCCCTCAAGGCCGAGCTCACCGCGCCCGAGATCTCCCAGACGGTGATCCTCACCCGCATGGAGGGCCGCACACCCGTCCCCGAGAAGGAGAGGCTGGAGGACCTGGCGCACCACGGTTGCACCATCGCCCTCTACCTGAGCGCCGCCCTCATCACGAAGGCGACCCGCGCGCTCCTCTCGGGGGGATACCCCCCTTCCACACCGGCCGCCGTGGTCTACCGGGCGAGCTGGCCCGATGAGAAGGTCATCCGGGGCACCCTGGGGGATATCGCCCAAAAGACGCGCGAAGCGGGCATCGCCAAGCAGGCCATGATCCTCGTGGGAAAGGCCCTGGATGAGGGCCTTCGGGTCCCCGGCGCCGCGGCCGCTTCGAAACTCTACGACAAACATTTCTCCCATGGCTTCCGCAAATCAGTGGATTTCCAGGCCCGCCGCGCCGCCCGGGAGAAGGGGAAGAAGCGCGGTAAGAAGGCGGCGAAGCGGCCGCGCAAGGCGCAGGGAACAGGGAACTTGTTCTCGTGAACGTGCCCGAGCTGCCGAAGATCTACCACATCACCCATGTG
>JBHIBR010000077.1:0-7683 GCA_046759145.1 Nitrospinota bacterium
GAGGCGCTGGAGAGGCTCTCCCCCGCCCTGAAGCCTTGCCCGGGGAGGCCCTTCGTCGGGACAGGAGGGGTGGTGGCTCTCGCGGTCCTGCTCGCTCCCGGGAGCCGGGGCTACCGGCCGGGGCTCGTGCACGGGCGCAGGGTGAGAGCCTCTGAGGTTGCCCGGTGGCGGGAGCGAGTGGCCGCCCTCGACCTGGCGGGGCGGCGGGCGCTCCCCTCCCTCGAGCCGGGCCGCGAGGATATCATCCTCGCCGGGCTCGCGGTGGTGGAGTGCCTCCTCACCTGGGGGGGCCGGGAGGAGCTTGTGGTCTCGGAGTGGGGCCTGCGAGAGGGGCTGCTCGCAGAGGGGCTGTCGCAGCTTTAGTATTTTGTATCCGATTGTTAAAATGGGTCTTTCGAAAAACTGCACGACAGAACGCGCCCCTTTTCTCCTTGACAGCCGGCGGTCCAAACTCTATAATGTGGCATTTTGAGAGGATTTTTCGGAGGAGCGGATAGCCCCCTTTTGCCGCGCACCCGAGCTGGAACGCCGGCCATGTCTTCCCTCACCGTCGCTCTGGCTGACATCGCCGAGGAGGGCCTTGCCCTCGATGTCGAGGAAGAGGCAACCGCCCTGAAGTGGACCTTCGGGGAGTTCCCCGTTGTGGGCCCCGTTCGGGTACGGGGGCAGTTGGAGCGGTCCCGGGGAGGGGTTGCCCTCCGGGGCGCGGTATCGGCCGCCATCGAGCTGATCTGCAGCCGCTGTCTGCGCCCTTTCCGTCAGCGCGTGGAGCAGGAGTTCCAGGTCCAGTTTCTCCCCCGTCCGCCGGGCCCGCCGGAGGCGGCAAAGGAGATCAACGCCGAGGAGCCGGATGAAGCCTATATCGAGGGAGAGACGTTGGACGTGGGCGTGGTTGCGCGGGACCACCTGGGGCTCGCCCTCCCGATGAAACCCCTCTGCCGGGAAGATTGTCCGGGCCTCTGTCCCCGGTGTGGGAAGGACCTGAACGAAGGGCCCTGCGGCTGCGCCGCTGAGGGGGCGGACCCGCGGCTCGCCGCGCTGGCCGAGCTCTTGCGGGGGCCTCGCTCCTAGGGCGCCGTCTGCGGGCAATCTGGGGAAGAAGAGACGATGGGTCTTCCCAAGCGCCGCCACTCTCGCGCCCGCGGGCGTCGGCGGCGCACCCAGTACAGGATCGGGATGCTGGCCCGCTCCCTGTGTTCGCGCTGCCAGCGGCCGAAAGTGCCCCACCGCGTGTGTCCCCATTGCGGATACTATGCGGGCCGCGAGGTGTTGCTTGTCGAGCCCTCCTGAGGGTGCCGAGGGGGAGAGAGCATGCGGGTCGCGGTCGACGCCATGGGGGGGGACGCGGCCCCCGCGGCGGTGGTCGAGGGAGCGGTCGAGGCGCACCGGGAACACGGGATCGAGTCCCTCTTGGTGGGGGACCTGGCCCGGGTCGAGGCGGAGCTGGAGCGCCTGGGTGCCCTCCGACTTCCCCTCCCGAGGCGCGCTGCCAGCCAGCGGGTGGAGGCGGGCGAGTCGCCCATGGAGGCGTTCAGGAACAAGCCTGACTCTTCCCTGCGGGTGGCGCTGGAGGCGGTCCGGGCGGGAGAGGCCCAGGCCTTCGTGAGCGCGGGGGACACGGGGGCGGCTTTCGCCTGCGCCTACCAGGTGGTGGGGTGCCTCAAGGGTGTGCTCCGGCCCGCCATCGCAACCCTTATCCCCACCCTGCAGGGGTATTCCATCATGCTGGACGTGGGGGCCAACGTGGATTGCCGCCCCCAGCACCTTTTCCAGTTCGGGATGATGGGCGTAGCATACGCCGCCCTGGCCCTGGGCAAGAGCGCCCCGCGTCTGGGGCTGCTCAACGTGGGGGACGAGGAGGCCAAGGGGAACCAGGTCACCAAGCTCGTCCACCAGATGTTCCGGCGGAGCGGGCTGAACTTCGTGGGGAACGTCGAGGGGAACGCCCTCTTCCAGGGCGAAGCCGACGTAGTTGTGTGCGACGGCTTCTCGGGGAACATCGCCCTCAAGGTGAGCGAGAGCCTGGGGGAGATGGTGGAGCAGATGCTGAGGGAGCAGCTACAATCCACCTGGCGCAGCCGCATGGGCTACCTCCTCCTCCAGAACGGCCTCAAGTCCTTCCGCCAGCGACTGGACTGGTCGGAGTACGGGGGGGCGCCCCTGCTGGGTCTGAGCGCCTGCTGCATCATCGCCCACGGCCGCTCCGACGCCAAGGCCATCAAGAATGCGATCCGGACGGCGGCCGAGCTCGAGCGCTCCGGCCTCAACGAGCGCATCTGCCGCGAGATCGAGGAGCACCTGGCTGTCCAGCGCTCGGCCGAGCGCAGACGCAGGCTCTGGCATAGGCTCAGCGACCTCGTCTCGCGGGGGGAGGGGGAGGAGGAGACACCTCCTCAGCCCCCGGCCCGGGAGGATGAGGAGCGCTAGGGACCGCCCTTTCTCCTTGGCTCGCCCAGGGGAGTGACCCCTTTATGCCGAGTGCCACGATCGGGGGGACGGGCTCGTTTGTCCCCGAGCGGGTCCTGACGAACAAGGACCTGGAGGGGATGGTGGACACCTCGGACGAGTGGATCCGCGCTCGCACGGGCATCGTGGAACGGCGCATCGCGGGCCCGGAGGTCACCGCCTCCGACCTGGCTGTCCCCGCCTCTCTGCGCGCGCTGGAAGCGGCCGGGGTGGCCCCCGAGGAGGTGGACCTGGTGGTGGCCGCCACCTTCACCCCCGACACCGTTTGCCCCGCGGCCGCCTGCTGGGTGCAGAGCCGCATCGGCGCGCGCAACGCCGCCGCCTTCGACCTCAACGCCGCCTGCTGTGGGTTCGTCTACGGGCTCCAGGTGGCCGACGCTTACATCCGATCGGCTCTCGCCCGCAATGTCCTGGTGGTTTCCACCGAGATCATGAGCCGCGTCGTCAACTGGTCCGACCGCGGGTCCTGTGTCCTGTGGGGCGACGGCGCCGGGGCGGCCCTCTTCCGCCCCGCCCCGGACGGGCGGCGGGGGGTGTACTCGAGCCATATACACGCCCAGGGGGATGTGGAGGAGCTCATCCTCATCGTCGGGGGAGGCTCGCGGGCCACTCCCATCAGCCACGAGACGGTGGCGCGGGACGCCCACACCCTCAAGCTGCGCGGACCCGATTCCTTCAAGGTGGCCGTGCGCGCCTTCGAGGAGGTGTGTCGTGAGGCCCTGGACCACAACGGCCTCTCGCCCGAGGACATCGACCACTTCATCCCCCACCAGGCGAACATCCGGATCCTGGAGGCGGTGAACAAACGGCTGGGCCTGCCCAGGGAGAAGACGGTGGTGACGCTCGCCAAGTATGGTAACATGTCCTCCGCTACCATTCCGGTGGCGCTCGATGAGTGTGCGCGTGCGGGTCGCATCCGGCGGGGCGACCTCCTGTTGCTCGCCGCCTTCGGCGGCGGGTTTACCTGGGGAGCCGCCGTGATGGAGTGGTGAGGGGGGCCGTTCGGCCGGCGAGGGAGTTCGAGGCAATGGGCGCAAGGGTGGGCTTCCTTTTCCCCGGCCAGGGCTCGCAGAAGGTGGGCATGGGGAGGGATTTCTACGAGGCCTTCCCCCTCGCCCGGGACCTTTACGAAGAGGCCAACCAGGCCCTCGGCTGGGACGTGGCGCGGCTCTCCTTCGAGGGCCCCGACGACCAGCTCCAGCTCACCCTCTACACCCAGCCCGCCATCCTGGTCCACAGCTACGTGGCCTATCGCCTCTTGCGAGGGAGGGGCTTCGAGCCGCTGGTGGCCCTGGGACACAGCCTGGGGGAGTACTCCGCTCTCCTGGCGGCCGGCGCGGTGGGATACTCCCAAGCCCTCCGGATCGTCCAGAAGCGGGGGGAGTACATGCACGGCGCCGTCCCGCCCGGCCAGGGGGCGATGGCGGCCATCCTGGGGCTGGAGCGGGCTCGCGTGGAAGCCTTCTGCCGTGGGGTCCAGGCGCAGGGGGGGACGGTCGAGCCCGCCAACTACAATGCCCCCCAGCACGTGGTGGTGGCGGGCGAGCGGGGGGCGGTGGAAGCGGTGGTGGCCCTCGCCCGGGCGGCGGGGGCGCGTCGGGCGATCCTCCTGGCCGTGAGCGCGCCTTTCCACTGCACCCTCATGCGGGGAGCCCAGGAGCGGCTCGCCCGCGAGTTGGAGAGGGTGGAGTTCCAGGACCTTCGCTTTCCCGTCTTCGCCAACGTCTCCGCCCGGAAGGTGACTCGGGGCAACGAGGCCCGGGTCGCCCTCTCCCAGCAGGTGACCTCCCCCGTTTTCTGGGAGGACTCCTTGCGGTCGGTGGTGGCCGAGGGGGTGGACGCCGTCGTGGAGATGGGGCCGGGCAGGGTGCTGAGTGGCCTCTCCAGGCGTATCGCCGAGGGCCTCCCCGTGTTCAACGTGGAGGATGTGGAGAGCCTGGAGCGCACGGCCGAGGCCCTGGCTGCCCTGCCGTGAGCGCGCCTGCGAGGCGGCTGCTCGAGGGGCAGGTGGCGCTCGTGACGGGCGCCAACCGAGGCATCGGTCGGGCGGCGGCGCGAGCGCTGGCGGAGGAAGGGGCCACGGTCGGGTTGGGAGCCCGCGACCCCGAGGCGGCCCAGCCTGTGATAGCCGAGCTGGTGCAGGCGGGCCACGAGGTGAAGGCGCTGCGGCTCGACGTGACGGATGCCGCCTCGGTCGAGCAGGCGGTGGGGGAGCTGGAGGAGGAGTACGGGCGGATCGACATCCTAGTGAATAACGCGGGGACCACCCGTGACGGTCTCCTCCTGCGGATGCGCCCCGAAGACTGGGAGGTCGTGCTGGACACCAACCTCACCGGCGTGTACCGGGTGACGCGAGCGGTGCTCCGGGGCATGGTGAAGCGGCGGGCGGGGCGCATCGTGAACCTCAGCTCGGCCGTGGGGGTCATGGGAAACCCGGGCCAGGCCAACTACGCCGCCTCCAAGGCGGGCATCCTGGGGTTCACCAAGGCGGTGGCCCGGGAGGTGGCCTCGCGGGGGATCACCGTGAACGCAGTGGCTCCCGGCCTCATCGAGACGGACATGACGCGGGGCCTCCCCGAGGCCGCCCGGCAGGCGCTCCTGGAGCGGGTGCCCCTGGGACGGGCGGGCGCGCCCGAGGAGGTGGCCCGGTGTGTGGTGTTCCTCGCCTCCCCGTGGGCGAGCTACATCACGGGAGAGGTGTTGCACGTAGGGGGTGGATTGTATATGTAGACGCTGGCCTGCGGCGGCGAGGCGAGCGGCGCGCGCAGGTGGCGCAGGACGAGGAGACGTCGCCCGCAGGGAAGGAGGGCCGTTGTGACGGTGGATTCCATCGAGAACCGGGTGAGGGAGATCATCGTGCAGCAACTGGACGTGTCCCCCGAGCAGGTGAAGGCGGAAGCCTCTTTCATCAATGACCTGGGCGCCGATTCGCTCGACACTGTGGAGCTGGTCATGGCCTTCGAGGAGTCCTTCGGGTTGGAGATCCCCGATGAGGATGCCGAGAAGATCACCACCGTCCAGCAGGCGATCGACTACATCCGGGAGCGGGAGAAGAAGTAGCTCGCCCTAGAAGACGGAAGAGCCGCGATGCGCAGAGTGGTGATTACTGGCCTCGGATTGGTGACCCCGGTGGGGACGGGGGTGCGGAAGACCTGGGAGGCTCTCCTCCGCGGAGAGAGCGGCGTGGGGCCCATCACGCGCTTTGACCCTTCCGACCTCCCGGCCCGCATCGCCGCCGAGGTGAAGGATTTCGATCCCTCCCCCTACATCGACAGGAAAGAACAGAGGAGGATGGACCTCTTCATCCAGTACGCCCTCGCCTGCACCCAGATGGCGTTCGAGGATGCCGGCAGCTCCAGCCTCGACGCCGACAAGGAGCGGGCGGGGGTCATCATCGGCGTGGGCCTGGGGGGGCTTCCCTCCATCGAGAAGTACCACCAGATCCTCCTGGAGCAGGGGCCGAGGCGGATCTCCCCCTTCTTCATCCCGATGCTCCTCGCCAACATGGCCTCGGGGCAGGTGTCCATGAACTTCAAGCTCAAGGGACCAAACTCCTGCACCGTCACGGCCTGCGCCTCGGGAAACCACGCCATCGGCGACGCCTTCAAGCTCATCCAGCGGGGAGAAGCCGACCTCATGGTGGCGGGGGGCTCGGAGTCCGTCATCACCCCCCTGGCGGTGGCGGGCTTCTGCGTGATGCGGGCGCTCTCCACGCGCAACGACGAGCCCCAGCGGGCCAGCCGCCCCTTCGACAAGGACCGCGACGGCTTCGTCATGGGCGAGGGCTGCGGCGTGCTGCTCCTCGAGGCGCTCGACCGCGCCGAGAAGAGGGGCGCCCGGGTGTACGCCGAGATGGCCGGCTACGGCCTCACGGCCGACGCCCACCACATCACCGCCCCCGACCCCGAGGGCGATGGCGCGGCCCGCTGTATGGAGATGGCCCTGCGGGATGCGGTGCTCGTGCCGGAAGATGTGGACTACATCAACGCCCACGGCACCAGCACCGACTACAACGACAGGCTCGAGACCGTCGCCATCAAGCGGGCCTTCGGCGAGTATGCCTACAAGCTCTGCGTGAGCTCCACCAAGTCCATGGTGGGGCACCTCCTGGGGGGAGCGGGGGGCGCGGAGACCGTCTTCACCGCCCTCTCGGTGTACGAGGGGATGCTCCCCCCCACCGTCAACTACGAGACGCCCGACCCCGAGTGCGACCTGGACTATGTCCCCAACGCGGCGCGCGAGCGAGAGGTCCGGGCCGCCCTCTGCAACTCCTTCGGCTTTGGCGGCACCAACGCATGCCTTGCCCTCAAGCGCTTTGAAGGCTAGGCCCAAGCGCCGCCGGCCGCAGGCAGCCGCCCCCCGCCCCCCCTCCCCCTCTGTCCTCCAGGCGAGGCTCGGCTACACCTTCCGCCGCCCCGCCCTCCTGGAGCTGGCCCTCACCCACCGCTCCTTCGGTCGAGAGGGAGGCGATGGGACGGACAACGAGCGGCTGGAGTTCTTGGGGGACGCCGCCCTCGGCCTCATCCTGGCCGAACGCCTCTTCCGAGAGGACCCCCGGGCGGACGAGGGAGAGCTCTCCCGGCGCCGCGCCCACCGAGTGAGCCGCAGCTTCCTGGCATCGCTCGCCCGGTGGCTCGACCTGGGGGAGCACCTGCGGCTGGGCCGGGGGGAGGCGGCGAGCGGGGGCCGGAAGAAGAGCTCCATCCTGGCGGGCGCGCTGGAGGCGGTGGTGGGCGCCATCTTCGTGGACGGGGGATTCGGTGCTTGTCGCAAGGTGGTGCGCAGGCTCTTTGCCGAATCCGAGAAGACGTTGCTCCCCCCCTCCGACTACAAGAGTCTCCTCCAGGAGCGCTCCCAGGAAGCGAGCCTGGGCATCCCCCTCTACCGTACGGTGCGGGAACGAGGGCCCGAGCACAGGAAGACCTTCGAGGTGGAAGTCCTCCTCGCCGAGAAAGGCTTCGGCCGTGGCCGGGGTGAGAGCAAGAAGGCAGCCGAGCAGGCGGCTGCCAAGGCAGCGCTCGGGGCCCTCGGCGGCAAAAGGCGGAAGAAGCGCAGCAGGCGGCGGACTCCCGGGGGAGAGCCCGCTGCCAGCCGGTGAGAAAGGGGGGCGCCTTCCACCATATCTTGGGTCGGAGTGTCCGTCTGCCATTAAGGCAGGGGTTTTCTCTTTACAAAAAGGCTGCGCGCCCTGTAGTCTTATCCGCGCCGCTTTTCCCC
>JBHIBR010000078.1:0-7678 GCA_046759145.1 Nitrospinota bacterium
CGGGGGGGGGGGGTCCGCGAGCGCCCCCCCCTGCGGGAGGGCGGGTTGCAGGCCGTGGTGGCGAAGGGGGAGGTGCGCGAGGGGGGGTGAAAGGGGGAAGTGAGCCCTGGGAGCAGAAGGGCTTCGTGGAGAGCATCTTCGAGCTCCTCACGGGCCGTCTCATCCATCGCGAGCGGGAGGGAAAATTCCCTCCCGGCTACTGGGATTGACCTCGGGGAGGGCGCGGAAGGAAGAAAAAGCCGAGGTGCTGGCGGAAGGATGGCCTGGTCCTCTTCGCCGCCACCAGGACGGGCGAGGGCCCCTACAGCAAGATGATCTGGGACCTCCTGCGGCGGATGGTCTCCGGGGGGGCAGCCTTTCGCCGGGCCGCGGCCCGGAGGAGTATCCCAGGAAGTGAGGCTTCCTGGAACGCTGTTATAACGAGGATTGCGGAGCTAGGGGAGGGGCGCCCCACTTTTCCCCTGGCGGGCCGCTCGCGCGAGGGATGTCCACACGGAAGGGGTTGTCGGTGGAGAAGACATCTTCTTGGCTGGAGATCGAGGAAGGGAGCCTGGCCGAGCGCCTCTCCCGAGAAGCAGACGCCCCTGGCAAGCCTCCCTGGCGGCGCCGGGCCCTTGACTTCGAGAGGAACCTCCGAGCGATCCTCGCACCCGAGCTGGAGGTCCGCCGCCAGGGCGAAGAGGGCGTGGCGCTCCGCTGGAGGGCTGGCGTTTACGAGCCCGAAGGGACCCCCCGGGTTTTTGAGGCCGTGGTGCGGAGGGACCCCCTCCTCTCCATCACCACCTCCAATAACCCCGCCCGGGCGCGCCGCCCTCGGAAACTCTATAGCGCCTCGCGCCTGTCCCCCGCCCTGGCGGGCGTTGACCAGGTTTGTCGGCCCGAGGAGTGCCCTTTCCATTCCACCCGCATCGGCACTGACCCCGCCGGCTACCTCCTGGTCCCGGGCCACTGCCTCCGCTTGGGGGAGGAGGTGGTGCGCTTGCGCGTCACCTCGGCCAAGGTCAACCTCTACCCTTCCCTGCCGGGTCAGTTCGTTGTGCTGGCCGCACTGGACCACCACCGGCGTCTGGCCCACCGGCCGGTGGAGGAGACGCGTGAGACCCTCCGCGCGCTCCAATGGTTCCACCGCGTCGCGCGAGAGGAAGGTACGGCCAAGGGGCTCGACCTGTGGGTCAACGAGGGGGCGCTCGGCTTCGCCACCCTGCCCCACCCGCACTGGCAGGTGCGCCCCCGCTTCGACTGGGAAAGGCATTTCATCGAGCCCTTCCCGGAGCCCGGGATGGGGGCCGCCCTGGTGCGGGAGACCCTCTGGTCGGGGAGGGGGTTCGCCCTGGCGCTCGAGCCGAGCCTGGCCGAGCTACGCCTCCTCGCCCGCGAGCCTGCTCCCTTCGACGCCCTGGATGCGGTCGAACTGGCGGAGGTCCTCCGGCGGGTGGACCTGGCCTTCGAGCGGCTGGGGGTGAGCAGCTACAACTTCATGGTGTGCGCGGCCGACTTCGACCGCGAGGCGGGTCGGCTCGCCCTCATCCGCATCCAGGCCCGGGAGGAGCCTTACACCTCCTCCAACCAGGCGGGCCTGGAGTTCCTCCACAACGGCCGCTTCCGCATGGTGGCGCTCGACCTGGAGCGGCTGAGGGAAGCGGTGGTGGCCGAGCTCAACCGCTAACGGGGTACCCCAGCGCGCCTGCGCGCTGGGGGCCCCTAGCGCCGCCGCCGCATCTCCCGCGCCACGCGGCCCACCGTCTCGGGCACGAGCTGGGTCCGGTACCAGCGGCGGTACTCTTCCATCCGGACCCGCTTCTGGATCTCCCCCTCAGGTAGCCCCTGCCGCACGAGCGCCCCCACCCGGGCGCGCAGGGTGCGCCAGTACTGGAGCATCTCCTCGATCTGGACCTTACCCCGCCCGACCGGGCCGTGGCCGGGAACGGCGTAGCGCGCCTCCACCCGCAGGAGCTGCCCCAGGAGCTTGAGCCAACTCTCGGTGTTGGCCAGGCGCGCCACGGGGTGGGTGCGGCCGAACACGAGGTCGCCCGTGAAGAGGACCTTCTGCTGGGGGAAATAGACGATGCTGTCCCCCTTGGTGTGGCCGTGGCCCATGTGGGTGAGCTCGACCGTCCGCCCCCCGAGCCGCATGGTGAGGCTTCCGCGGAAACACACCTGGGGCGGGTAGATGTCTCTCTTGCCGATGTACTGCTTGACCGAAGGACCCCGGCCCGCCATCTGCTGGAACCAGAAGGGCCGCTCCCGCTCCATCTCCTGGGCGATGGGCTCGGCGCCGATGACGGCGGCCCCCTGGGCGGCGTAGAACTCGTTGTCCGAGGTGTGGTCGAAGTTGTGGTGGGTGTTGAGGACAAGGCGCACCTTGGCGCGGGTGATCCTCCGCATCCCTTCCACGAAGGGCTTCCGCGCCCGGATGTCGTTGTCGATGACGATGGCCCCCTCCTTCGTGAGGACGAAGCCGAAGTTGGTCCGGCCCTCTCCCCCAATGAAGACGTGGATGCCGTCCGCCACCTCCTGGAAACCCTGGGTTTTTGCGGGCCCGGGAAGGGCTTTGGGCGCGCGTGCCATAGCTGACCTCCCTTGAAAAGGGGCAAGCGAGGCGGAGCCTAGCACAGGCCGGGAGGCCGGGCAAGGGGAAGGGCGAGGAGGGGCGAAGGGGGTTGCCTCCCCAAAGCAGCTTGACAGCAGCCACGCAGCCTCTTAGCTTTATGGGTTGGGGCCGGCGAGGCCCCTTTTTTGTGGCACAGCGGGCGACGTGCGAACCCACTGCCGAGGAAGCCACATCGTGGAGCGCGATTGGCTCCGGGAGCCCGAGCGTTCTCCCCGGGGCCATCGGACCGAATGCCGACGGTGCAGGGGGTGGGAGGGGAGAACCTAGCGTGCTCTACCTCACCCGCCGGGAGGAGTTCTGCGCGAGCCACCGCCTGTTCAGCCCCGATCTCAGCCCTGAGGAGAACGACCTTCTCTTCGGCAAGTGCAACAACCCCCACGGCCACGGGCACAACTACCTCGTCGAGGTGACCGTGCGGGGCGAGGTCGAGGGGAGAACCGGCATGGCCTTCAACCTCACCACCCTCAAGGAGCTGATGCGCCGGGAGGTGGTGGAACAGCTCGACCACAAGAACCTCAACATGGACGTGGACTTCCTCCGCGGCCTCAATCCCACCGCGGAGAACCTCTGCACCGCCGTCTGGCGGCGTCTCGAGCCGCACCTGGGGGCCGGGCGACTGCACCGGGTGCGGATCTACGAGAACGAGCGGAACTGGGTGGACTACTACGGGGAGAAGTGATGGATAACCTGGCGCGCGTGCGGGCGGCCCAGCGGGCCGCAGAGGCGGAGGCGCACATCCGCGAAGTGCTCGCCCACCTGGGCGAGGACCCCGACCGGGAGGGGCTGCGCAAGACGCCGGCCCGGGTGCGGGAGGCTCTTGAGTTCCTCACGGCGGGATACCGGAGCGACCCTCAGGAGGTGCTGAACGGGGCGGTGTTTGACTCGGATAACGACGAGATGGTGCTCGTCAGGGACATCGACATGTTCAGCCTCTGCGAGCACCACCTGTTGCCCTTCTTCGGCAAGGCCCACGTGGCTTACATCCCCGCGGGCCGGATCGTGGGCATCTCCAAGCTGGCCCGCCTGGTGGATGTCTACGCCCGCCGCCTCCAGGTCCAGGAGCGGCTCACCCAGCAGGTGGCGACCGCGCTGGAGGAGGCCCTCCTCCCCCGGGGGGTAGCGGTGGTGGTGGAGGCCCAGCACCTGTGCATGATGATGCGGGGGGTGGAGAAGCAAAACTCCCTCACCGTCACCAGCTGCATGCTGGGGGCCTTCCGCGACCAGGCGAGCACCCGCCAGGAGTTCATGTCCTACATCAAGCCCTGAGAGGCGCACCCCCGAGGAGAGGTGGCCGTGGGCGGGCTGGAAGGGAAAGCAGTCTGCGTCACGGGCGCCTCCCGTGGGATCGGCCGCGCCATCGCCCTGCGGCTCGCCCGGGAGGGGGCTAGCCTGCTCCTCGCAGCCCGCAACCGCCCCCTCCTGGGGCTGGTGGCGGAGGAGGCGCGCGCCCTGGGGGGGCGGCCCCGGGCGGTGGTGTGCGACGTGCGGCGGCCGGCCCAGACTCGGCGCCTGGCCCGCGCGGCCGAAGGCCTCGCGGGGGGGTTGGACGCGCTGGTCAACAACGCCGGCGCCGGCTCCTTCGCCCCCCTGGAGGAGCTGGACGAGCAGGGGTGGGAGGAGACCCTGGGCACCTGCCTTAAGGGTGCCTACCTCTGCACCCGGGCCCTCCTCCCCCTGCTGGAGCGGCGGGGCGGCCACGTGATCAACATCTCCTCGACGGCGGCCCTGGTGGGTTTCGCGGGCTCGGCGGCCTACTGCGCCGCCAAGGCGGGCCTCGAGGGTTTCAGCCGCGCCCTCGCCGAGGAGCTCCGCCCCCGGGGGATGCGGGTGAGCGTGGTGCGGCCGGGCCCGACCCGGACCGACATCTGGGACGCCATCCCTGGGGAGTACGACCGCTCGCAGATGATGGAGGCCGAGGTGGTGGCCGAGAGCGTGGCCCACATCCTGTGCCAGCCCCCAAGCGCAGTGGTGGGCGACCTCACCCTGCTGCCGGCCTCGGGCAGGCCCTAATCCCGGCTCTCCTTGATTGGGGGCACGGGCAGTTCCTATAATTTCCTCGCGGAGACCGACCCCAGGTGGCGCCCACTCCCGCCAACCGGGTCGAAGACCGGCGGGTGGAGATCATCATCTTGCGCGAGGGCGTTAACGGCTGAGCGCCCGGAGAGGTGGACCATGCCTAAGAAGACCCAAAGGGTGGGTGCCCCCAGCGGGGCCGACCTCCGCCGCCACGCCCGCACGCAGGAGTCCTTCCCCCTGCGCTTCCTCCCCATCAGCGAGGAGGAGTTCGCCTCCCTACGGGAGCTCTACGCCACCCGCCGGACCCGGGATAGGGACGAGGGGCCGGAGACCCGCGAGGGGTTCATCGCCGAGCGGGAAACAGGCCTGGACCCGTTGCTCCTGCGCATGTTCGAGCGCATCGAGCGCAAGCTGGACCAGATCCTGGAGATCCAGCTCAAGGGCAAGGACCACCGCAAGAGCTCCGGCTGGGAGAACGCCGCCTGCGTGGACATCTCAGGGGGTGGGGTGCGGTTCACCGCGCGCTGGCCCGCCTCGGTGGGAACGTATCTCAAGCTCGTCCTCCCCCTGCCCCGCATCCACCCGGTCACGGTGGTGGCTGCGGGTCGGGTGGTTCGCGCCGTGAAAATGTCCGACGCCGCGGAGGGCGCCTTCTGGGACATGGCCTGCCAGTTCGATGCCATCCACGAGGATGACCGGGAGGAGATCATCGGCTACAATTTCGAGCGACACCGGCAGCTCATACGAAGTCAGGCCGCTATGGCGGACTGAGGCGCGAGTGCGGGCCATTCCCAAGGACCATCTCGAGACCGTCGGCCGCGCTGGCGGCGCGCTCCGGCTTCCCGGTTTTACACCGTCCATGGCCAAGATCCGCATCTCGAACCTCAAGGTCGGCTACGAAGCCCGGCCGGGCGACAGCCTGCTGGACCTGAACCTTGACGGTGGAGTAGACGCGACCTTCGACTGGGGGGGCAATTGCGCCTGCTCCACCTGCAAGGTTGTGGTTCAGTCGGGGAGGGAGTGCCTCTCCCCCCAGGGGCCGGACGAGCGCGAGACGCTCGAGGCATACGGGTGGGACCCGGACGAGTACCGGCTCTCCTGCCAGGCGAGGCTGGAGCGGGAGGGGGAAGTGGTCCTCTTCATGCCCGACCCGGAGTAGGGGGAGGGGGGCGGCGGCGGGCTTCCCGCTAGGGTTCCGCCGCCCGCAGAACCTCCTCCCAGGCCACCGCCCCCTCCCGGATGAGCTCCGGCCGCTCGCCCCGCACGTCCACCACCGTCGAGGGGTTGGCCTCCGCCCCCTCCGCCCCTGGAGGAGGGAGAGGGCCCGCGTCCAGGATGAGCGCCAATCTCTCCCCGAACGCCTCCTCGATGGCGGCAGCCTCCCGGAGGGGGGGCTCGCCCGAACGGTTGGCGCTCGTGGCGGTGATGGGAAAGCGCGCCTCCCGGCAGAGCGCCTGGCAAAGGGCATGGCGAGGGAGGCGCACCCCCACACCGGCCCCCGGCCCCAGGACGGAGGGCGCAAGGTCGGCCCGCCCGTGCACGATGAGGGTGAGGGGGCCCGGCCAGAGGCGCCCCAGGAGGCGGCGCGCGCGAGGGGGGACCTCCGCGGCGAGGAGCCCGAGCTGGTCCTCTTCCCCGATCAGGAGGGGCGGGGGTTTCTCCGGGGGCCTCCCTTTGAGGGCGAAGAGGCGCGCCAGGGCAGCCGGGTCCGCCGCGTTTACACCCAGCCCGTAGAGGGTGTCGGTGGGATAGGCGATGACCTCTCCCGCCCGGAGAGCCTCCGCGGCCCGCCGCAGCAGCGAGAGGTCCGGCCGCTCAGGGTTGACCGGGAAGGTTCGCCACATCCAGGGCGACGCGCCGCGAGGCGGCCTCCACCCGTTCCGCCTGCTGGCGCATGTAGGCCTGGTAGCGGCGGGCCAGCTCGGCGTCCCCGAGGGCGAGGATGCGCAGGGCGAGGAGGGCGGCGTTGGTCGCCCCCGCCTTCCCGACCGCCATGGTGGCAACGGGCACCCCGCCGGGCATCTGGGCCGTGGAGAGGAGGGCGTCCAGACCGTTGAGGGGGGTGGACTGGATGGGCACCCCGATGACGGGAAGGGGCGTGAGGGCGGCCAGCACACCCGCCAGGTGGGCGGCCCCTCCCGAGCCTGCGATGATGACCTGCAGGCCCCGCTTCTTGGCTCCCGCGGCGTAGGCGTGGCATCGGTCCGGGGTCCGATGTGCGCTCATGATCTGCAATTCATAGGGGACTCTGAACTCGGCCAGGAGCTCCGCGGCGGAGCGCATGAGGGGGAGGTCCGTCTCGCTCCCCATCACAATCCCCACGCGCGCCGCCTTGCTCTTGGTCCTCTCTGCCACGCCCGTCCCTCCCCCTGCGCCGCGCCCCTCAGGCGGAGCAGCGGCAGATGAGCTCGATCTCCACCCGGCCCCCTCGCACCAGCTCCTTGACCGCCAGGGTCGTTCGTGCGGGCGGATCCTTCGGGAAGTACTCGCTAAAAACGGCGTTCATCTCCATGAGCTCGGAGAGGTCCGCCATGAAGATGGTCACTTTCAGGGCGCGGTCCAGGGAGGAACCCCCTGCCTCCACCACCGCCTTGAGGTTCTCGAGCGCCTGGCGCGTCTCGGCGGCGATGCCGCCGGGTACGAGGGCGTTCGTCTTGGGGTCCACCCCCAATTGCCCCGAGCAAAACAGCAGGTCCCCATCCCGGATGGCCTGGGAGAGGGGCACCTTGCCCGAAGCCGCCTTGTCGGTGTGGATGACCTCTCGCGCCACGTATGACCCTCCCGTGGTTCGGACCTTACCACAGCCGGATCGGGCAGCCAAGGCGGGGGGTGCAGAGACGCATCATCCCTCCCGCCGCGCGTGCTATGATGGGCGAAAGGGATACGTAAAGGTCCCATCGGGGGAACCCTTCATGGAGCTCTTCGAACCTCCCCGCGAGGCGGCCGCCCCGGGAGGGGCGGCGTCCCGCCGCCCAAGCCGGCCAGAGGCCGGCGCTCCCCTCGCCGCCCGGATGCGCCCCCGGACTTTGGCCGAGATGGTGGGCCAGGAGC
>JBHIBR010000079.1:0-7665 GCA_046759145.1 Nitrospinota bacterium
TCAGGCCCAGCCAGAAGGAGGGCATGGAGATGCCCAGGAGCGCCCCCGACATGCTCCCGTAGTCGAACCTCGAGTAAGGGTGGGTGGCCGAGAGCACCCCGGCCACCAGACCCAGCACAGTCGCCAGCAGCATGCTCAAGGAGGCGAGCTGGAGCGTGTTGGCGAAGCGGGCCAGCACCTCCTCCAGCACCGGGCGGTCGGAGCGGATCGACCGGCCCAGGTCGCCCCTCAGCGCCCGGTCCATGTAGATGAGGTACTGGACGTGGAGGGGCCGGTCGAGCCCGTACTCGCGGCGGATCTCCTCGACGTACTCGGCCGTGGCGAACTCCCCCGCCAGGGCCTCGGCCGGGTCGCCCGGGATGAGGCGGATGGAGAGGAAGATCACCACCGACACCCCGAAGAGCACGGGCACGAGCAGGAGCAGCCGCCTCAGAAGGTATTCGGCCATGGCTTCCCTCGCCGAGGTGGCCGGAACAGAGAGGGGGTGCCGAAGAGCCTGGCCCTTTCGCAGGATGCCTTCGCCGGGATCGCCCGTCAATCGGAGGGGCGGGCGGGGTCAAGGGGGTGTGGCTCAGATGCGCGGTGCCATCCCGCCCCGCCAGCGGGGGCTGCGGCGAATCATAGCACAGACTCTCTCGGTGCCGGGCGCGGCGCTGGGCTTCAAGGGGCTGGCCGTCCCCAGGCAGTACGGCGGCGAGGGGGCGGACGTCCTCACCCAGACCCTCGTCATCGAGGAGCTCTCGGCGGGCGACGCGGGCGTCTCGAAGGTGTTCAGCCACTGCTGGAAGGCCGTCTTCGGCCTGCTGGCCCTCGCCACCGGGGAGCAGGCTGCGCGCGTCATCCCCGGCTACCTGGAGGACCCCCGCTACCTCCTCGGCATCGCCATCACCGAGCCCGACGCGGGGAGCGACAACACCCTCCCCTACGACGACCCATCGGGGGGCCCCCGGCTCTCGGCGGTGCGGATCGGCCGGGGCTACGTGCTGAACGGCCTGAAGCACTTCATCGCCCTCGGCGCTCAATCCAAGATGTTCACCGTCTTCGCCCGGACGGACAAGACGGTCGGCCTCACCCGGGGGATGACGGCCTTCATGTTCTTCCCCCCGGCCGAGGGTTTCGAGGTGGGGCGCCTCCACGACAAGCTGGGTCTGCGCCTCTACCCCCAGCACGAGCTCCTCTTCCGCGACGTCTGGGTGCCCGAGGGGGACCGCCTGGGGGAGGAGGGAAAGGCCCACTCGCCCGAGCGGGTCATCGCCAAGACGGGCACCACGGAGGCGGCCGCCACCGTCTTGGGCATCGGCCGGCGGGCCTACGAGCTCGCGCGGGAGTTCGCCCGCGAGCGCGTCCAGGGCGGAAGGCCCATCATCCAGCACACCGCCATCGGTTTCCTCCTCCTGGAGATGTTCACCCGCCTCGAAGCCGCCCGTACTCTCCTCTGGCGGGCGGCCTGGAGCCTCGACCGGGGTGGCGCCGACGACCCCAAGCTGGCGCGCGCGGCCAAGGTGCTGGCGGTCGAGGCGACGCACTTCATCACCACGCGGGCGGTGGAGATCCTGGGCGGGATGGGCGTGATGAAGGAGGCCCCTGTGGAGAAGCTCTACCGCGACGCCATCCTCTTCTACCACATGGGGGCGACGAACCAGGTGAACCTCCTCAAGGCCCTCCCCCACCTCTGACCGGGGGGAGCCCCTCCGACCTCTCGGGCTTCTTCTCCCGTTGGCCCTTAACGGCCGGGGTTCCCGCTGCATCGGCGTAGGAGGAAAGGGCGAGGAGCTTCGCCCGTTCGGCGAGCACGCGCAGGCGCCCTCCCGCAGCATCGGCGCAGGCCGCCCGCACTCTCCTAAATAATAATTTAAGGCCTTTTCATCTAGAATTCAAGGGGAGAGATTCAATTTTCCCCCTGAAGGACCATTGCCGAGGCGCCCTCGAGGTAGCCCCTTGGGCGAGGGCATCGCCGTGAGCGCAAAATTTGGGGGCTGAGCGTTAGAGTCGAGAAGGGTCAAGGGATGGTTTTGTTCCTGGACCGAATTTGCTTTGCCACCGGCGTCCATTTCGTGCCATAGTTAAGGCCAAAAACCAATCCCAGTGCTCTGCAGCCAGTCGGCTTTGACCGGGGCCCCGCCGACGTGGCGTGCCTCGAGGGAGTTCCGGTAAAGAGGAGGAGGAGTCTTTGGGATGGCCGGGAGGTCCCACCTCGCGGGCCACTGCGTAGAATCCCTGGGGAAGCCTTGTGCATGCCCCGTGATGGGACCCGGGGAGTGAGTGCGAGCGGTTCTGGCCGCTCCGAGGGAGGATAGCCCACATGTCCGCCGAGGAAACTCGCCGCATGCTGAAGGTGTTCGGCGTCACTGTGACCGACTTCGAGCAGGAGGCAGCCAGGCTGCAGGGACGCCTGAAGGAGATCTCGGCGTGGCCCCCCGGGGAGCGGGCGACGCTGAAGGACCTGTGTGAATTGCTGTTGGATTTGAGCGGCAAATGGCTCCAGGTCACCCAGCACCTCTTCCAGACGCAGGTGGGGCTTCTGGAGTCATTGGCGCGCGCGGCGGGAGAGAGTCCCCCCAAATAGCGGCATCGGTGCCGCGCTGCGCCCGCCCCCGGGGTGCGGCTGCCGGGGGATGCGGCGGGCGAATGGGTGGGTCCCGCGCGGGGGCGAGATAGGCCGCCGGGGCGGTCCCGGAGGGGAAGGTCTTGCCTCCTGCCCGCCAAAGGATACCACTCGGCCCGCCCAAGAGGAGGGCGGGTCGGCGGGCACGGGTTTTCTGGGCGCGTGTTTTCAATGGGATATCGGTGGCTGAAATAATTAAAATTTTTTTGAACTTCTTTCCCTTCGGAGGCTTGACCCGTAGGATAAGTAGTATAAGATCAACCTGCCCCATATCTGAGTAACAGCAGCTGTCGAAGAGGGGGCCAGGCGGTTCGCCCGGGCGGGCCTCGAGGGGGGCCTGATATACCGCGGGCGTAGTTGCCCGTCCTTTCGGAGCACGGCGAAGATGGTGGGCAAGGGTTGGGGGATTTTCCTCTGTACCTGTAATGGCGCGTTGCGTCCCGACCCCGTCCGCGTCCAGCAGCTCCTGGGCCTTGCCGAGCCACCCACCGTCCTCAACCGGCTCTCCCGCGATGAATTCCACAAAGTCTGCGCCAAGACCAAGGAGGCGGGCTACCGCCATCTGCTTCTGGGCTGTTGTGGCAGCCGTGAGCAGCTCGAGTTCCTCCAGGGCTCGAGCGGGGAGGACCTGCCCCCGCTCCATCTCCTCAACCTCAAGGAGCGCTGCTTCTGGCCTCATGGCGAGGGGGCCATCGCCCAGGGGAAGGCCGCCCGGCTCATCCGCGCCGCCGTCGCCGCTGCGGACTCCGCCTCCAGGCGCGGACCTCAGGCCGTACAGGTCCGGGCCGAGAGCCGCGTCCTGCTGGCGGGCGAACCCGGGGCCTGCGCCCGGCTGGCCGCCAAGCTGCTCCCCCACGTCCAGCCCGTCTTGGCCGTCGATGAGTCCCTTCGGCTTCACGATGGCCGCCAATTCTATCCGGCCGGGATGGCCCTCAAGCGCGGGCGGGTGAGGGCCATCGAAGGTCATCTGGGCCAATTCCGGGTGAGGATTCAGACTACCGACGCCATCGACCTCCACGCCTGCACCCGCTGCAACCGGTGCATACCCATCTGTCCCACCTCGGCCATCACCGAAGGCCTCCACCTCATCGAAGAGAGATGCGACGAGTGCGGCGATTGCATCGTGGCCTGCGGAGAGGTGAGGGCCATCCAGCTCCACCGGGTGGAGGAAGAGACCATCGAGGTGGACCAGGTCGTGCTGTGCGGTTGGGAGCCTGACCCCTCCCTGGGGACCCGGCGGCCCGGCATCCACGTGTGGCCGCTGGGCAAGTGGGCGCCCGAGGAGTTGCTCCTCTCGCAGGTGGTCGCCCTGGTCGGCGAGTTCTCCAAACCCCGTTTTGTGACCCATAGCGCCGACATCTGTGCGGCCGGGTCGGCCGACTTCAAGGGCTGCGGCATCTGCATCCCCCAGTGCCCCTATGATGCCATCGAGCGCGACGGGCGGCGCATCCGCCTGGACGCGGTGAGCTGCGAGGGCTGTGGTGCTTGCGTGGCGGCCTGCCCCACTTCCGCGCTGGAGTTCAGCGACCCGAGCTTCGGCGGGGTCCTGGCCCAACTGGACGCCCTGTTGGCGCCCCTGGCGGGGGCTGCGCCCTCGGAGGATGGCGGGCCCCCCCCAAAGCCCGTGGTGCTTTTCCACTGTGGCACGGCGGGAAGCCAGATGGTCGAGCGGGCGGGCATGCGGGGCCTGCCCTACGATGGCGGCGTGTTCCCGGTCCAAGTCCCCTGCCTGCGCTATCTCTCGGAGGGCCACCTGCTGGGGGCCATCCGGCGGGGGGCGGCGGGGCTCTTCCTGTTGGGTTGCGCCCATTGCCCCAACGGGGAGGAGCGCCAGATCCTGCACGACAAGGTGGAGTTTGTCCGCACGATGCTGGAAGGCTTCGGCCTGGGTCGGGGGCGGGTCGCGCTGTGCACGGCCGAGCCCGATGAGGAGGAAGTGGCCCTAGAGGCTTTGGGCGAGTTCCTCGGGAGGCTGGCGCCCGGCCCGCTGCCCTCCGCTGGCCTCCCGGCGCGGGGGAGGCCGACGGCGCGGGAGGAGGTGAACGAAGCGCTCCACCGCCTCCTCTCCGTCACGGGTGAGACGCCGGCGCCGGTGGCGACGGAGGGCCCCCTGGGCTACGGCTTCGTCGAGGTGCGCGAGGGGGGCTGCACCCTTTGCCGGGGCTGCGTGTTCGTCTGCCCCAGCCACGCCCTGAGGCTCGTGGAAGAGGCCCGCGGCCTCGAGTTTTTGCACACCGCCTGCGTGGGCTGCGGCATGTGCGAGAAGGCCTGCCCCGAGGGGGTGGTCACCTTGAAGCGGGAGCTGCGGGTGGAGGAGGCGGCTTTCAGCTACCAGGTGAAGGCCCGGGACCAGATGGTGGGTTGCGCCAAGTGCGGCAAGCCCTTCGTCAACCGCCGGGCCCTCACCCGCATCCAGGAGAAGGTGACCGCCCTGGCCTTGCCCGCCTTTGTGCGGGGCGGGACGCACCTGCTGGAGATGTGCCCCGACTGCCGGGCCGTGGAGGCCATCATGGAGAGCGACAGATGGTCGATCTGATCGGCGACCGGGAGGTGGCCCAGTACCGTCGCCGCAACTACGAATTCTTCACCACCCTGCTCCTGGAGCCGCCCTCCGATGAGCTGGTGGATTTCATGGCGAGCGAGAGGGGTCTCCTCAAAGAGCGGCCCCCGGGGGAGGAGCCCGGAGAGGGCTGGCGGGAGATGGCCGAGATGGTGTCCCTCTCCCTGGGCAGGCTTGGGGAGTTTGCCGAAGAGCTCCGCGATGAGTTCACCGCGCTTTTCATCGGCCCCCAGGGTTACATCCTCCAACCCTATGAGTCCTACCAGCTCACGGGCGCCTTGATGGGTGCGCCGCTGCTGGAGGTGAAGGAGTTTTGCAGGCGGGCGGGGTTCGAGAAGGAGGAGGGGTTCAAGGAGTTCGAAGACCACGCTGCTTACGAGCTGGAGTTGATGCGCCAGCTCATCCTCAAACAGGAGAGGGCAGAAGACCCCGAGGGAGAGGCCGCGTGGCTCAGCTTGCAGAGAGAGTTCCTCCACAAGCATCTGCTGCGCTGGCTGTCGGACTTTTTGGGCGAGCTGGAGAGGCATCGCAGGGCGCAGTTCTACAAGGGGTTGGCCATCGCCGCCCGGAACTTTCTCGAGCTGGAGGAGGACCTCTTCCGGCTGAGCGAGACGGACTGGGGGGGCGGCGCCAAACCAGCCGCTCTGGGGCATGATCTTCCGAGGGACTCGGGATAAGGGAGGTGCGAGCGTATGGATGAGCAGGGCCTGTTTGAGGTGACGGTCAAGTCGGTGGTCCCCGAGCAGGGCATCGCCCGCGTCGTCGACGAGAGAGGAGAGGAGCTGGAGCTCTATGTCGATGACGAGACCTCCATCGAGGTCGTCGAGCACGAGACGGTGGGCCACATCGAGGGCGAGCTCGGAGACATAGGGGAGGGCTATCTGGCCGAGGTCATCGTGGAGGACAGGGACGGGAAGAAGGTCTGCCGCCTGCTGCGCTGCTTGAGCTAGCGGCGCAGCCTGCGGCCCGATGAGGGAGGAGGGTTGCGCGTGAGCGAACGCAAGCCAGAGGAAGGGGCCTCCAGCCGTCGGGGCTTCTTCAAGGCTCTGCTGGGCGGGACGGCGGCGCTGGCCGCCCTCGGGGGCCTGAAGGGCACCAAGAAGGCCGAGGCATCGGGCTCGCGCTGGGGGGGCCACGGGGCGAGCCGTTACCGCCTGACGGCGGACATCCGCAAGTATTACGAATCGCTACTCAAGTAGGGAGGGCCGCACGATGCAATTCAAGCGGATCGCCGGCAACGGCGCCTCCCGCTCCGCCCCTTTCCGCGCGAGCTGGGTGAACCCGGCCATCGACCGGCGCAGCTTCTTGAAAGCCAGCGGCGCGGGTCTGGGAGCCGGCCTGGCGGCCTCGTTGCTGCCCGCCGGCCTGGTGCGAAAGGCGGAGGCGCAGGCGGTTGAGGCGCCCAAGTATGAGGAGCACAAGACCATCTGTAACAAGTGCGCCGTCGGCTGCGGCATCATCGGGAAGGTGAAAGACGGCGTCTGGGTGAGGCAGGACTCCTGGCAGGACCACCCCATCAGCCTGGGGGGCCTCTGCTGCAAGGGCTCGGCGGCCCGGGAGGACGTGGTCGGCGCCAAGCGCCTGAAGTACCCCATGAAGAAGGAAGGGGGGAAGTGGAAGCGCATCCCCTGGGACCAGGCGCTGAGCGAGATCAGCAAGCAGCTCCTGGAGATCCGCAAGCGCGCGGGCCCCGACGCGGTCTTCTGGCCGGGCTCGGCCCACTTCACCAATGAGGCGGCCTACCTCCACCGGAAGTTCGCCGCCTTCTGGGGGACCAACAACTCGGACCATCAGGCGCGCATATGACACTCCACCACCGTGGCCGGTCTGGCCAACG
Organism: Nitrospinota bacterium; assembly: GCA_046759145.1. Taxonomy (GTDB): domain Bacteria; phylum UBA8248; class UBA8248; order UBA8248; family JBHIBR01; genus JBHIBR01. The sequence continues at coordinate 7,003 of JBHIBR010000079.1, forward strand.
TGTGGGGCTATGGGGCGATGACCAACAGCATGAACGACATCCGCAACTCCAAATGTGTGTTCATCATCGGCGAGAACCCCTCCGTGTCGCACCCCATCTCGATGCAGCACATCCTGACAGCCAAGGAGCGCAACGACGCCCCCGTCATCGTGGTGGACCCGCGCTTCACCAAGACGGCGGGGAAGGCGACCCACTACGTGCGGATCCGCCCGGGCACCGACATCGCGTTCATCATGGGGCTGATCAACGTCATCGTGAACAACGGCTGGGAGGACAAGCAGTTCCTCAAGGACCGGACCTACGGCTATGAGAAGTACCTCTTGCCGGAGATCCAGAAGTATCCCCCGGAGGTGGTGTCGGAGATCACCGGCGCCCCCAAGCGGCAGATCGAGACGGTGGCCAAGCTCCTGGCGGACAACCGCCCGGGCACCATCATCTGGGCCATGGGGGGCACCCAGCATCACAACGGGCACGTCTTCACCCGCTCCTACTGCATGCTGCAGTTGGTGCTCGGCAACATGGGCAAGGCCGGGGGCGGCGCGAACGTGTTCCGCGGCCACGACAACGTCCAGGGGGTGACCGACCTGGGCGTGCTCTCCAACACCCTTCCCGGCTACTACGGCCTGAGCGACGGCGCCTGGAAGCACTGGTCGCGGGTGTGGG
>JBHIBR010000080.1:0-7617 GCA_046759145.1 Nitrospinota bacterium
TCACCGTCCACCTGCGGGAGGACCGCCGTCACATCCAGGAGCGCGACCTGCGGCTCCTCCGCCAGGTCGTGCGAGGCAAGCTGAACCTGGAGATGGCCCCCGTGGAGGAGATGCGGCGCATCGCCATCGAGGTGCGGCCCCAGCAGGCGACCCTCGTCCCTGAGCGGCGCCAGGAGGTGACCACCGAAGGGGGGTTGGACGCAGCGGAGCTCCGGGCCCCCCTCAAGGAGTTCATAACGCCCCTCCGGGAGGGAGGCATCCAGGTGAGCCTTTTCATTGACCCCGACCCCCGGCAGGTCGATGCGGCGGCGGAGCTTGGGGCAGACTACGTCGAGCTCAACACCGCTCGCTACGCAGAGGCACGGACGGGGGAGGGGAGGGCGCGGGAGGCGCGGACGGTGGGGGAGACGGCCAAGGGGGCGAGCCGGCTCGGCCTCGGTGTGCATGCCGGCCACGGCCTCACCTACCTCAACGTGGAGGCCATCGCCGCCATACCGGAACTCGAAGAACTCAACATCGGCCACAGCATCGTCTCCCACGGCGTGTTCGTAGGCTTCGAGCGCGCGGTGCGGGAGATGGCCGCCCTGGTGGTCAACCCCCGGCCTTAAGGGGCGACCCGGAGAGGGGGTGCATGGCCCTTCCAGTTGTCACTCCCCAGGAGATGGCGGCGGTGGACTCTGCCGCCATCCAGCAGCTCGGCATCCCCTCGGCCTGCCTGATGGAGCTCGCGGGCGCCCGGGCGGCGGAGGCCATCGCCGAGCGGTGGGCCCCCATCGAGCGCCACCGGATCGCCGTGGTCGCGGGCCGGGGGAACAACGGCGGGGACGGCTTCGTCATCGCCCGCCACCTCCTGAACCGCGGCGCCCAGGTGGATGTGTACACCCTCTTCCCCCCCGAGGAGGCCCAGGGGGACGCCCGGACCTTCCTGGAGGTGCTGCGGCGGATGGGCGTGACGCCCCGCCCCATCGCCGACCCTTCGGAGCTGGAGGCCGCCAAGGCGGGCCTCTCCCACCACACCCTTTTCGTGGACGCCATCTTCGGGACGGGGTTCACCCCGCCCGCCCGCGGGCTGGCGGCCGAGGTGATCGAGTTCCTTCAAACCCTGAGCGCGGACGTGGCGGCCGTTGACATCCCCTCGGGCCTGGACGGTGCCACGGGGGCCGTCCAGGGGCCGCACTTGCGGGCCGCGCTCACGGTCACCTTCGGCGCCCTCAAGCGAGGCCACCTCCTCTATCCCGCCGCCCACCACGTGGGGGAGGTGGTGACGGTGGACATCGGCATCCCCCGGGCCGCCTTCGATCCGCAACACATCGCCCTTCACCTCACCGAGGCCTCCGACATCGCCTCCCTCCTCCCCCGCCGCCCTGCCGACGCCCACAAGGGCACCGCCGGACACCTGCTGGCGGTGGGGGGCTCTCGGGGGAAGACGGGCGCCCCCCTCATGGCGGCCCTTGGGGCGCTGCGCGCGGGGGCGGGGCTGGTCACCTTGGGACTCCCCCAGGGGGTGGAGCTGGCGCCGGAGGTGGCGGCCTTGGAGGCCATGAGCCTCGCCCTCCCGGCGACCCCGGAGGGCACCCTCGACCCGGAGGGCCTTGAGACCATCCTGGCCGCCCTGGAGGACAAGCAGGGCCTCGTCCTCGGACCGGGGCTCACCACCCATCCCCGCACGGTGGAGCTGGTCCAGAAGCTCATCCTGAACTATGCGGGCCCCATTGTGCTGGACGCCGACGGTCTCAACGCCCTGGCGCAGGACATGACGGTCCTCGAGGGGAGGCGGGCGAAGCTCCTTCTCACCCCCCATCCGGGGGAGATGGGCCGGCTCGTGGGTCGGGGGACGGCCGAGATCCAGGCGGACCGGGTGGGGGTCGCCATCGAGTTCGCCATCCGCCACCAGGTGGACCTCGCCCTCAAGGGTGCCCGCACCATCGTGGCCGAAGCAGGAGGGCGGGCCTGGATGAACCCTGCGGCCAACCCCGGCCTGGCCACGGCGGGGACGGGGGACGTGCTGGCCGGAGTGGTCGGGGGCCTCCTCGTCCAGGGCCTCGCCCCGACGGACGCGCTGCGGGCCGGCGTCTACCTCCACGGGCTCGCGGGCGAGCTGGCCGCCCAGGAGGTGGGGCCGGTGGGGTTCACCGCGACCGACCTGCTGCCGCGGTTGGCCCGGGCCCAGGGGATGCTGGCCTCCGAGGGCGGGGCGGCCGAGGCGACATCCGCCTGAGGGCGCTCTCCCGGGATGGCCTCTGTGGGCGTTCGGGCAAGACGCGCGACGAAAAGCGCCCGCGAAACCGAGGAGCTCGGGGCCGCCCTCGCGGATGAGGTCCGGGAGGGAGGGGTAGTTCTCCTGACGGGGGAGCTGGGGAGCGGGAAGACGTGCTTCATCCGGGGGCTCGTCCGAGCCCTGGAGGGAGGGGAAGGCGTGCGGGTCCGCAGCCCCTCCTTCACCCTTGTCCACTTCTACCCCACAACGCCGCCGGCGGCCCATGTGGACCTCTACCGGATCGGGGCGGAGGAGGACCTGGAAACCCTGGGGTTGGAGGAGCTCTTCTCGGCCCCCGGCCGGGTGGTCCTGGTGGAGTGGGCCGATCGGTTGGGAGCGTGGCGTCCCGAAGGCGCCCTTGAGGTCCAGCTGGAGCACCGGGGGGCGGACCGGCGGGAGGTGTGGATTAAAGGTCCTGCGGATTCCCCAGAACCTCCGCCCCGTTGCTGAAGAGGCACCTTTACAGCCTGGCGGATGCGTGTCATATTCCTTGCTGCAAGAAGGAGCCAAAGCGTGAGTCTCCGCTGGCTTTGCCGCCTCCGCATGGTGTTGCTCGTGGTCGCCCTCGTGTGCGGGGCGAGTGTGGGCTATTTCCTCTGGGGGCGGTGGAGCGTGCGCGCGCCCCAGGCCTCCGGCCGCGTCGCCCTCTTCGCGACGGATGCGGACGTGGAGGTTCGAGGGGTCCACGTGGTGGAAGACCGGCGGGGCCGCAAGGAGTGGGAGCTTTGGGCGGACCGGGCCAGGGTGTACCGGCGCCGCGGAGTGACCGTGTTCGAGAAGGTCCGCTTGAGAATCTTCCCCCGCGACGAGGAGCGCAAGCCCCTGCTGGTGCGCGGGGAAGAGGGGGTGCTGCACAACGAGTCGCGCGACGTGGAGGTGCGCGGGGACGTGGTTGTGGTCTCCGACGAGGGCTACACCCTCTCCACCCAGTCCCTCCGGTGGCGGGCGGCCAAGAAGGAATTTTCCACCGAGGACCCCGTGACGGTGGAGGGGGAGAAGCTGCGCATCACAGGGCACGGGATGGTGGCCCACAGCGAGAGCCAGCAGGTGCGGCTCGGGGGGAGGGTGCGTGCCACTTTCTACTGATCCCCGGGGGAGGAGTTCGATGCGGGAACGAGGCACCGGGCGTCGGGTGCTAGGGGCCCTCCTGCTCCTCGCCCTCGGGGGGTCCGTCCTGTTGGCGGAGAGAGCAGCAGCCCAGGAACGGGAGGGCGGCCCGCCAGCGCTCCGTCCCGCCCCGGGGAAGGCCCCCGGATTGGCGAAGCCTCCCTCCCCTGGGGCGCGCCGCGCGCGGTCGAGCCCGGGCGCCGCCACCCCCCTCTTCTTCTCCAAGCCCCGGGGGGGAGATCCCGGCAAGCCCGTGCCGGTTCATATCACCGCTGACCACCTGGACGCGGACAACAAGAAGAAGATCGCCATCTTCACGGGCAACGTGGTGGCGGTGAAGGGGGACCTCACCATCCGGAGCGACAAGCTCACCATCTACCACGACGAGGAAGGGAGGAAGGTCGACCGCATCGTGGCCGAGGGGCAAGTCCTGATCGACCAGGAGAAACGGAAGTTCGCCACCGGGGAGCGGGCCGTCTATCATGCCGAGAGTGAGCGGGTGGTGCTCACGGGCAAACCCAAGGCCTGGGAAGGGCCCAACCAGTTGGTGGGGGACAAGATCGAGTTCTTCATGAATGAGGACCGGAGCGTTGTCTACAGCAGCGCCGAGCGGCGCGTCCAGGTTACCCTCTACCCTCGCCGAGAAGAAGAGGGAGGACCCCGGACGGCCGCCCGCACCCGCCGCTGAGGACGGGGCGGAGCGGCTGCGGGTCGAAGGCCTGGTCAAGAGCTACGGCGGTCGCCGGGTGGTGGACGGGGTGAGCCTCTCCGTCGGCCGGGGGGAGGTGGTGGGCCTCCTCGGCCCGAACGGGGCGGGCAAAACCACCGCCTTCTACATCATGGTGGGCCTGGTGCGGCCCGAGGCGGGTCGGGTGTTCCTGACCGGGGAGGAGGTGACCCACCTCCCCATGTACCTCCGGGCCCGCCGGGGTCTAGCATACCTGCCCCAGGAGCCCTCGGTCTTCCGCCGCCTCTCGGTGGAGGACAACATCCTGGCCATCCTGGAGACGTACTCCCTGCCCGCGGCGGAGCGGCGACGCAGGGCACAGGCCTTGCTCGAGGACTTCAACATCTACCATATCCGCAAGACCAAGGGCTACGCCCTCTCGGGGGGCGAGCGGAGGCGGGTGGAGATCTGCCGCGCGCTGGTGACCTCGCCCGATTTCTTCCTGCTGGACGAGCCCTTCGCGGGGATCGACCCCATTGTGGTGAGCGACATACAGAACATCGTGGTCCGCCTGAAGGACCGAGGCATCGGCGTCCTGATCACCGATCACAACGTCCGGGAGACCCTGCGGATCACCGACCGGGCCTACGTCATCAGCGAGGGACGCATCCTCGAGAGCGGGGAGCCTCTCGCCATCGCGCGCAGCGAGAGGGTCCGCAAGCTTTACCTGGGCGAAGAGTTCCGGCTGTAGGGGGAGGACCATGGCGCTGGAGCCGCGGCTGCAGCTCCGTCCGACGCAGCGGCTGGTGATGACGGCCATGCTGCAGCAGGCCATCAAGCTGCTGCCCCTCTCGCGGCTGGAGCTGATCCAGACCGTCCAGCAGGAGATCACCGAGAACCCGCTCCTCGAGGAGGCCGCCACGGAAGAGGGCCCCGAAGTGGGGGACGGGGAGATGCCCGAGGCGCGCGAGGTCGAAGCCCCCGCAACCGACGAACGGGGCGAGGTGGAGATCGACTGGTCGAATCTGGTCCACGACGACTGGGGCGCGGGGCTCCCCCCGCCCGAAGAGACCGAGCGCCCCAACTACGAGGCCACCCTCCACAGCGCGACGACGCTGGCGGACCACCTGGAGTGGCAGCTCGGCGCGAGTCCCCTCTCGCCCGAGGAGCGCCGGGCAGCCCGCTTCATCCTCGGGAACCTGGACGAAGGGGGCTATTTCCGGCTGCCCCTGGAAGAGGTGGTCGCCCAGTGCCAGGTGAGCCCCGAGGTCGCCGAGCGCGCCCTGGCCCAGGTCCAGGCGTTCGACCCCTCCGGGGTGGCGGCCCGGGACCTGCGGGAGTGCCTTCTGCTGCAGCTGAAGGGCCTGGGGCATGAGGAGGATCTTGTCTGGCGGCTCGTCGCCGAGCACCTCGAGGAGTTGGAGGATCGCAACCTTCCCCGCCTCGCGCGCAAGCTGGGGGGAACGCTGGAGGAGGTGGTGATGGCGGCCCGCCTCATTCGGAGCCTCGACCCCCGCCCGGGGTCCCGCTTCGAGGAGCAGCGGGTGGAGATCATCACCCCCGACGTGGTGGTCTACAAGGCAGGGGACGGCTACGAGGTGACGCTGGACGACGAGGGCATCCCCCCCCTTCGGGTGAACCCCACCTACCGTTCCATCCTCCTCTCTAAGAGCTGGTCGGGCACCCAGGAGCGGGAGTACCTGGAGGAGCGGATGCGCTCGGCCCTGTGGTTCATCAAGAGCATCGAGCAGAGGCGCCAGACCATCTTGAAGGTGGCGCGCAGCATCGTCCGTTTCCAGCGCGACTTTCTGGACCACGGGGTGAGCCACCTCCGGCCGCTGGTCCTCCGGGACGTGGCCGAGGACATCGGGATGCATGAGTCCACGGTGAGCCGCGTGACCACGCGCAAGTACATGGACACCCCCCAGGGCATCTACCCCATGAAATTCTTCTTCCACAGCGGCCTGGAGCTGGCAGGGGGCGAGAGCGCCTCCTCGGTCACCGTGAAGGAGGCCATCCGCAAGCTGGTGGAGGGGGAGGATCCCAGAAAACCGTGGACCGACCAGCGGATCGTGGAGCGCCTGCGGGAGCGGAACGTGCTCATCGCCCGCCGGACGGTGACCAAGTACCGCAAGGAGCTCCGCATCCCCCCGGCGAGTCGCAGGCGACGGCTCTTTGAGGCTTGAGGGGGTAAGCCCGTGCAGCAGATGACGCCCGGTTCGTGGGAGGGTTTGCGTTGGACGTTCACATCACCATCCGCAAGATGGCCCTCACCCCCGCCCTTCGGGCCCACGCCGAGGAGCGGATCCGCAAGCTGGAGAAGTCCCTGGAGAGGCCGGTGAGTTTGCATCTGGTGCTTGACGTTGAGAGGCACCGCCAGCGGGCAGAGCTCACGCTGCACATGGACGGCGCCAGCCTCCATGCCCGGGAGGCGACCGGCGACATGTACCAATCCATCGACCGGGCGGTGGAGAAGATGGAAGCGCGGGTGCGCCGCTTCCGCGAACGCCGCCGCTCCCGGCGGCCTGGCAGGAAACAGGGGCAGACCAGTGCTCCCCCCACGGCGGAAGAAGAGGCGCGGCCCGCGCCCCAAGACCCAGAAGGCGCAGAGGCCTCGCCGGAGGGGTGAGGCCCTGGAGGAAGCTGTCCGGCCGAGGGCTGGGGAGGAAAGGGGTTGCGAGTCAGCCTCCGACGGAGCCCTCGACGGGGAACCCGAGGGAGGAGAAAAGGGACCGCGAGGGCGTCCTCGCGGAGAAGCTAGGGCCGCAGGTGAAGAACCGAGTGCTGCCCGGAGGGAATATCTCCACCCCTATTGAGGTCGCCACCCGAAACTCTCCGTTGCAGAACACAGCCAGCTATTCGGCCGGGGAATTCAACCGAACTCCCATGAAGCGCAGGGCCCGCGAAGCTGAATTCCAAAGGACTGGGGCAGGGGAGGGCGCCCGGTGATCGGGATCGTGGTCGTGGGACACGGGGAGATGGCCGGCGCGCTCGTGGGGGCCGCCCGCCTCATCCTGAAGGACCCGACCCCCATGCGGGCGGTGGCCGTCAATCCGGAAGAAGACGAGGCCGCCCTCCGCGCGCGCCTGAAGGAGGCCATCGCGGAAGTGAAGGCGGGAAAAGGTGTCATCCTCTTCACGGACATGCTGGGGGGCACCGCCTCCAACGTAGCTCTCTCCTTACTCAGCGAGAAGGGCGTGGAGGTGGTGACCGGGGTGAACCTTCCGATGTTGGTCAAGCTTCCCTCCGTCCAGAAGCGCACCCTGCGGGAGGCGGCCCAGTTCATCCGCGACTACGGCGCCAAGAACATCTCCCTCGCCAGCAAGCTCCTGGAGCGGCCTCGGCCGGAATCTCCGGCGGGATGAGCATCGCCAGCGGCGCGAGGATTCGTCGGGTGAAGGTGCGCAATGGCCAAGGCCCAGGTGGGGGTGTGGAGTTGTCCAACGTGTAACTTCGGGGTATCTTGCGGGGCGGCTTAGGGTTGCGTGCGATGTCTGCGTCACGCGCGAGGAGGATCTGATGGGGGAGCGCTCTTTCGTGTTCACCTCGGAGTCGGTGACCGAGGGGCACCCGGACAAGATCTGCG
>JBHIBR010000081.1:0-7581 GCA_046759145.1 Nitrospinota bacterium
CCCTTGGTGGTGCCCAAGGCCGGACTCGAACCGACACGGGGTTGCCCCCACCAGCCCCTCAAGCTGGCGTGTCTACCAGTTCCACCACTTGGGCCCGACATTCACATCTAACATACCTATAGCCCTCCCCCCCTCGGCTGTCAAGCGGGCCCTAGGCCCGCAACCTCGGGTTCAGGGCGTCCCGCAAGCCTTCCCCAAAGAGGTTGAACGCCAGGACGACGATGAGGATGGCCGTGCCGGGGATGAAGGTCAGCCAAGGGGCGTCGAAAATGTATTTCTTGCCGCCGGAGAGAATGTTCCCCCAGGTGGCCTGGGGCGGCGGGACGCCAAAGCCGAGAAAGCTGAGCGCGGCCTCGACAAGGATGGCAGTGGCGATGCCGATTGTGGCCGAGACGAGCACCGGGGCGAGGGAATTCGGCACGAGGTGACGGAAGATAAGGCGGAAGTCGTTCATCCCCAGGGCCACCGCCGCCTCGATGAAGGGCCGCTCCCGCAGGGAAAGGATCTCGGCCCGCACGAAGCGTGCGGGGCCCACCCAGCCCGTCACGCCGATGACGATCATGATGTTCCATATGCTGGGAGGGAGCAAAGCGATGACGGTCAGGATCAGGAAGAAGGTGGGGAAGGAGAGCTGGACGTCTACCAGTGCGATGAACATCGTGTCCACCCGGGGAAGATGAGACCTCCGCAAGGCGCCGCGGAAGTCGGAGGCGTAGGCGGCCGCTCCCAGTGCCGCCGCCGCGCCCAGGGTGATGGTCCAGCGAGCGACGGCGGTGGGGGAGAAGAAGAGGAGCGCGATGTGGGCGATCACCCCGCCGATGAAGGCGGCGAGCAAGACCGAAGCGCCTTTCTCTTTCTCCGCCCGGCCCCCGAGGATTCCTCCCAGGACGGGGAAGCCCACCATGGCAAGCAACGCCCATAGAGACTGCAGGAGGAATCCCGTCGGAAGCCATCCGAAGCTGCGCCAGATGGCGATGCCGGTTGCAAGAGCCGCGAGCGCACCCAGCACAGGGGCGGCGCCCGGCTGGCGCTCCCCGTAGAAGCCGGCGGTTCCTCCCATCACCACCCCGAGGACGACGGCGATGCCCACCGCCACGAAGCCCACCGCCATGGAGACCGTCGCTCCCTCGAGCATGCGCGCGAACACGTCACGGCCCAGCTCGTCCGTCCCGAAGAGGTATCGCCCCAGCCGCGGGAGGGCTTCGGCAGGCACCAGCTCGCGGTCCGGGTTCGGGCGGGAGAACGGGGGCTTCAGCCTGTCGGGGAGCCGCACCTGGCTCGAGTTGAAGTAAGGCTCTGGCCCCGACGTCCCCCGCCAGCCCACGATTGCGATGAGGACGAACAGGACGAGCATGGCACCCCCGGCCATCGCCAGGCGGTTCGAGACGAGGTTCTGCCAGACGCGCTGCCAGGGGGTGAGTTCGTCGCCGAGGGTCTCTTCGGTTTCCATCGGGCGCACCGCTTGGGTCATAGCCGGATCCGCGGGTCGACTACCACGTAGAGGACGTCGGAGATGAAGGTGCCGATGACAACGAGGATGGCCGCGATGAAGTTGAGACTGATGATGATGGGATAGTCGCGCGTGAGCACTGCTTCGAAGGCCATCCGCCCCATGCCGGGCCAGGCGAAGATCGTCTCGATGATGACAGAGCCGCCAATGAGGCCCGGGAGCAAGAGGCCGAACATCGTCACGAAGGGGAGGGCGGCGTTCCGCAGGGCGTGGACGTAGTACACCGTCTCCTCGGGCAGGCCTTTGGAGAGGGCCGTCCGGACGTAGTCGGATTCAATAACCTCGATCATCTGGCCGCGCACGTAGCGCGAGAGGAATGCGACGCCCGCCGTCGCCCCCAGAAGGCTCGGCAGGACGAGATGCCACATGCGGTCGTTGATCTGAAAGAGGGCGGCGGCGCCCTCCCTCCCGAAGGTGCGGATGCCCAGGACGGGCACCTCGAACCAGTTCGCGACGAAGATGATCAAGATGTAAGCGAAGAAGAAGCCGGGCAGCGAGATCAAAAGATAGCTCAGGAATGTGGTCGTCTGGTCAAAGGCCCGTCCCCGCCGGAGCGCCGCCCCGATTCCCATCGGAAAGGCGAGGCACCACGTAAGGAGGCTCCCCACGATGAAGATGGGGAGGCTGTTGAGGAAGCGCTCCCAGATCTTCCCGAATACGGGCTGGTTGTCTTTGAAGCTCTTGAGCTCGCCGGTGAAGAACTTCTTGTAGAAGAGGAAGTACTGCTGGTAGAGCGGCTTGTCGAGATCGAAGGCGGCGCGGTAGCGGGCGATATCCTCCTTGCGGAACCGGGGGTTGAGGGGGTCGATCTGGCTCGGCTCGCCCGGGGCGAGATGGACGATCAAAAAGCTCACGACCGAGATGATCACGAGCGTGATGGCCTTGAAGAACAGCGAGCGGATGACAAAGGTCAGCACGGCGCTAGCTCTCGAACACCGGGGCTATGGGGAGCTTGACCCACATGCGGAAGTCGTAAGAGTAGTTCCCCGTCCGGGTGGGGGTGATCTTCTTGTGGCGGATTCCCCCCCCGGGAAGCCTCTCTCGGATGACGATTTTGCGGTCGAGCAGGGCCGTCCATTTCGTGACGTAGAGAAAGGTGTAGGGCTGGTCCGCGTAGATGATCCGGTGGAGCTGGTGCGCGTAAGCCACCTGCCTCTTCAAATCGTATTCCTGCCGGATCTTTACGATGAGGCGGTCCGCCTCGGGGTTCTTGTAACCGACGAAGTTGAGTTGACCCGGATTGGTCTGGCTCGAGTGCCAGATCTGGTAGAGGTCGGGGTCGAGCCCCAACCGCCAGCCGAGGATGACGGCGTCGAAGTTCAGGGCGTTGATGTATTTCTTGAGGAAGACGGCCCACTCGACGGTGTCGATCCGCACGCGGACGCCGATGCGCTTCCAGGCGTCCTGGACGACGATGGCGATGGCCTTGCGTATATCGTTTCCGTGATTGGTGATGAGGGTGAATTCTAAAGGCTTCCCATCCTTCACCATCCTGCCGTTCACCTTGCGCCAGCCCGCCTCGCGGAGGAGCCGCTCCGCCCCTTTCCGGTCGTATGGAAAGGGGCGAACGGCACGGTTGTAATAGTCGCTCTGTTTTACGAAGGGCCCGGTGATGTCCTCAGCCTGGTTATAGAAGAGATACTTGTGGATCTTCCGCGTGTCGATCGCCATGCTGAGAGCCCGCCGCACTCGAACGTCGTCGAAGGGTTTGCGGCGCATGTTGTAGCCGATGTAGGTAAAGCCGAAGGAAAGGCCCGAGAAGACCTGGAAACGTGTGTCCTTGCGCAGGCGGTCGACCTGGTGGGGTTCCGCCCCGTAGCTGTCCTCCGTCCCTGCGTAGAAGGCCATCTCCTGGGTCAGGACGTCGGGGATAATGCGGTAGATGTACTCCTCGTACTCGGGAGCGCCTTCCCAGTAGTCCTCGTTGCGGACGAGGCGGATCAGCTCGTCCGAGCGCCACTCCTTGAAGCGGAACATGCCCGTGCCAATGGGGTGCCGGTTGAATTCGCTGTCCCGAAGCGTGAATTTCGCAGGGTCCTTCCCGCGGCGGCGGGCCTCGGCCTCCAGCGCCTCCCGATTGAGGAGGTGCTCGGGCAGGATGCCCATGCCCCAGGTTCCGAAGGCGGGCGAGTGGAGGCGCTTGTAGACCACCCTGACGGTGTACCGATCCGGCGTCTCGACCCGCTGGACGGGCTCGTAGTCGGGGATGCGCGGCGAGAGGTTGCGCGAGTCCATGATGGCCTCGTATGTGAACCGCACGTCGCCCGAGTCGAACTCGTGGCCGTCGTGGAAGCGCACCCCGCGGCGCAGGTGGAAGACGATGATGGGGTTGTGCTCGGTCAGCTTCACCCTCCCGAGGGCCGCCCGCCGGATCGGCCCCTCGAGGTTCTCCTTGAGGAAGGGGGCGGCGTCGCGGGCGATGGCCTCCGGCCCCAGGAGCGCTGCAAGCTCTTCAAACAAATCCTGGTCGACCTTCTTCAGGGTGAGCTTCACCCGGGCCGGGTAAGCGATCGTAACGGCCGCACGTCCCGGCTGCTTTTTTCCCTTCCGCGGGGGGGTAGGGACGGAGGTCTTTTCCTCCGCAGGTGGGACGATCTCCACCCTCTCAATGTTGGCCACCCACTTGGGCCGGCCCACAGCCCGCCCACGCTCTATCCGCTGGCGGAGGTCTTCGGCGGAAGGCCCGCCGGGGCGGGGGACGAAGTATGCCTCTTCATAGATGCGCCAGGAGGTGGCCAGGCGCCCGCGGAATTTGAGGTCCTTGTCGCGGTCGATGAGCCCGTCGAAGACCAGGTCCACGATGGTGCCGCTCGAGACGTCGGCGTGCAGGATGGGGTTGAGGATCTGGGCGTCTCCGATGGAGCCCTGGATGTATTGGCGCAGGCGCCGGTCGCTCCCCTTGGTCTGGTCGCTGAAGGTGGGGACCCAGAGGTAGGACTGAAGCAGGAGGACGGTGATGAAGAGGGGAACGAGAAGGAGAAGTCGCTTGATGAGCATCACCGGGCCTCCTGCACTACGGGCAATGCGCCGTTAGCAGCCTGCGGATGATCATGGGGGCGAGGAGAGCCCCTCCCCGTTGCTAGCGCGAAGGGCCGGGCGAGCGGGGCGCGGGCGCAGGCGCCGGTGCGCTCGCCGGCGGGGGCGTCCCCACCACGGCCGAGGTGCGCCCCTCACGGGAGCTCAGGAAGGCCAGGCTCAGCGAGGTCAGCATGAAGAGCACCGCCATGGCGGTCGTCAGCTTGTGCAGGAAGCTGGCGGGGCCCCGGGCGCCGAAGACGGTCTGGCTCGCCCCTCCGAAGGCCGCCCCCAGGGAGGCGCCCTTCCCCGTCTGCAGGAGCACGATCATGATGAGGGCAAGGCTCGCGACCACGTGAAGGATGCGGAGGACGATCTCCATGGCTTCTCTCCCGACCGCCCGCCCCGCTCAGGCGGCCTGCTTCTCGGCGGCGGCCACGATGGTGAGGAAGGATTCGGCCTTGAGGCTCGCCCCCCCCACCAGGGCGCCGTCCACGTCCGCTTGAGTCAGGAGGGAGGAAACGTTCTCGGGGTTGACGCTCCCGCCGTAGAGGATGCGAGTCGCTTCCGCCGCGGCGGGCCCGAAGCGCTCCTTCAGCAACCGCCGGATGAATCCGTGGGCCTCCTGCGCCTGCTCCGGGGTGGCCACCTCGCCCGTCCCGATGGCCCAGACGGGCTCGTAGGCGATGGCCGTGCGCCCGAGGCCATCCGCTCCGGCCAACCCCTCCAGCCCCCCCAAGAGTTGGCCCTCTACCACCTCGAGCTGCCGCCCCGCGCGGCGCTCCTCGAGGCGCTCGCCCACGCAGAGGATGGGCGCGAGCTCCGCCGCCAGGGCCGCCCGGAGCTTCCGGGCCAAAAGTGCGTCCGACTCGCCCAGATGGATGCGGCGCTCTGAGTGGCCCAGGATCACGTGGGTGCAGCCCGCGTCCCGGAGCATGGGGGCCGATACCTCCCCCGTGAAGGCCCCCCACTCCTCCCAGGAGGCGTCCTGGCCCGCGACGCCCACGCCCGAGCCCTTCACCGCCTCGCGCACGGTGGGGACCGCGAGATAAGGGGGCGCCAGCACCACCTCCGTGCGGGGGCATCGCCGCGCGCCCTGGGCCACTTGGGCCGCGAGCCCCCCCGCCTCGGCGAGCCGCTTGTTCATCTTCCAGTTGCCGACGATGAGGTAGCGCCGCACAGAGGGACTCACACCTTCTTGTCCGTGAGGGCCGCCAGGGCGGGCAGCTCCTTCCCCTCCAAGAGCTCCAGGAAGGCGCCCCCGCCCGTGGAGATGTAGGAGATCTTGCTCGATTCCCCCGCCGCGTGAACGGCCACGTCTGTGTCCCCGCCGCCCACGATGGTGAGGGCGTAGGAGTTCGCCACGTGGGAGACGATGGCGAAGGTGCCCCGGCTGAAGGCGTCCACCTCGAACACCCCCATGGGGCCGTTCCAGACGATGGTCTTGGCGCCCTGGAGGGCCTCCCCGAACAGGGTGGTGGTGGCGGGCCCGATGTCCAGGGCGTACCAGTCGTCGGGGATCTCCTGCACCGGCACCACCTTGGTCTCGGCCGACGCCTCGAACTTGTCCGCCACCACCACGTCGACCGGGAGGTAGAGCTTGACGTCGTTTTCGGCCGCCCGCCTCAGGATCCGGTCGGCCAGCTCCACCATCTCCTCCTCCACGAGGCTCTTGCCCACCTTCAATCCCATGGCCCGGAAGAATGTGCCCGCCATGCCGCCCCCGATGAGGATCTTGTCCACCCTGTTGGCCAGGTTCTCGATGAGGCCGATCTTGTCCGACGCCTTGGCGCCCCCCAGAATGGCCACCACGGGGCGCATGGGGTTGTTGATGGCGCGGCTGAGGTAGTGGACCTCCTTCTGCATCAGGAAGCCGGCGACGGCCGGCTGGAGGTGGCGGGTGATGCCTGTCATCGAGGCGTGGGTCCGGTGGGCGTTGCCGAAAGCGTCGTCCACATAGACCTCGGCCGGGGAAGCCAGCTCCCGGGCGAAGTCGTCGTCGTTGGCCGTCTCGCCCGGGTGGAAGCGTAGGTTCTCCAGGAGGATCACCTCCCCCTTCCCCATCTGCTCCACCATGTGCCGCACCTCGGGGCCCACGCAGTCGGGGGCGAGGCGCACCTCCTTGTCCAGCAGGCGGCTGAGGCGCCGCGCCACAGGGGCCAGGGAGAGCCTGGGGACGGGTTTTCCCTTGGGCCGGCCCAGGTGGGAGGCCAGCACCACCCTGGCCTCCTCGTCCAGGAGGTAGTTGATCGTGGGGAGCACCGCCCGGACGCGCGTGTCGTCGGTGATCTGGAGGCGGTCGTCCAGGGGCACGTTGAAGTCGCAACGGACCAGGACGCGCCTGCCGCGGACACCCACGTCCTCAATGGTGAGCTTGGGATTCCCCTTCTGGTCGATGCTCGCGTAGATCTGGTTCCCCACGGTACCTGCCCCCCGGCCCCTCAGAGGCCCGCCCCCACCTTCTGGATGAGGTCCCGCATCCGGCAGGAGAACCCCCACTCGTTGTCGTACCAGGAAACCACCTTCACCATGTGCTTCTCGATGACCTTGGTGGAGAGGCCATCCACGATGGAGGAGTGTGGGTCTCGCAAGAAATCTTCCGAGACGAGGGGCTCCTCGCTCACGTGGAGGATGCCCCGCATGGGCCCGGCGGCCGCGGCCTTGAGGGCGCCGTTCACCTCTTCGGCGGTAGCCTCCTTCTCCACTTCGGCAACCAGGTCTACCACCGAGACGTTCCGCACCGGCACCCGGATGGCCATCCCGTCGAGCTTGCCCTTGAGCTCGGGCAGCACCAGCCCCACCGCACGGGCGGCCCCCGTGGTGGTGGGGATCATGTTCACGCCCGCCGCCCGGGCCCGCCGCAGGTCCTTGTGGGGGAGGTCCAGGATGCGCTGGTCGTTCGTGTAGGCGTGGGTGGTGGTCATGAGACCGCGGAGGACGCGGAAGCGGTCGTGGAGCACCTTCGCCACCGGCGCCAGGCAGTTGGTGGTGCAGGACGCGTTGGAGAGGATGTGGTGCTTGGCGGGGTCGTACTGGCCGTCGTTCACCCCCAGCAC
>JBHIBR010000082.1:0-7574 GCA_046759145.1 Nitrospinota bacterium
TATCTCAAGGACGTCCTCGACCACCTCCAGCGCATCGAGACCAACCTCCAGATGTGCCGGGACCTCCTCACCTTCTCTCTCTACCTCCTCTTCCGCAAGAAGCACTGGTTCTGGGGGGGGTCCCCTCTCCCTTCCCTCCCCGGTCCCCTCGTCCTCTGGCCCAGAGGCCATATGCCGCGAAGAGGGCGGCGGAGAAGAGGTAGCCCCCCGCGATGGAGGGGGCGACCCCGAGGCCGAAGCGGTGACCCACGCCGCCGGGAGTGATCTCGTAGGCGTGGATGACACCGACGAAGGACAGGACCGCGCCGGCCAGCGCCCAGAGGGCAGCCTTCCCGAAGTCGCGCTCGATCAGGAAGACCGAGATGGAGGAGAGGATCATCGAGCTGAAGAGGAAGCCCCGCTCGAGAAGGATCAGGCCCCGGATGGGGATCCGGTGGAGGAACGCCCCCTCGCCGAGAGAGTGGAGGTCCGTCCCCGCCGCCCCGAGGGCGCTCTGGATGAGGAGGAGCCCCCAGGCCGCCAGCGCGGGGAAGAGCCCCACCGCCACGGCCGGGGCGTGGCGGTGGGGAGTGGCCTGGAAGGCCTGGGCCACGATGACCACGCCGATCCAGAGGAGGATGGCGATCCCCGCCTCGAGGGGGACGAGCCGCAAGACGGCCCCCACCGTGCCCGTGAAACAGAGAAAGGCGAGGAAGAACCCGTTCAGGGTGGAGTAGCCCGCCCTCGCCCCCAGGGCCTTCCACCCCGGGTGGCCGATGTAGATGGTGGTGGGAAAGCAGGAGCCGAAGCACGCCGCGATCAGCGAGCCCGCCCCGTTGGCCGCGAGCGCAGCCCGGGCGGGATAGCGGTCCCCGGCGGCCTCAGCACTCTCCACGTTCTGGAGGGAGCCGACGACGTTGAAGAGGCCCATGGGCACGGTGACGGCCATGTAGCCCAGCAGGTGCTCCGGCCGGAGGGCGGATAGTAGCTCCCCCACCGCAGGCCGCGGCGGAGCCCACCTGAGCGAGAGCGCAAGCCCTCCCTCCATCAGGCCGAGCGCCCAGGCCAGGGCCGTCCCCACTGCCACTGCCGCCATCCCCCCGGGGAGGCCGAGGGGGAAGCGGGCGCGGCTGAAGTACTGGAGGAGGATGATGGCGAGGGGGGCCATGGCCACAAGCGGCATCTCAAAGATGCGGAACAGGAAGTCCATGGCGATGAAGCTCACCGCGATCCCCGCCAGGGCCGAGAGGAGGGCGGCCCGGGGCGTGACCCGGCGCAGCCGGTCCGCCACGAACGCCCCGCCGAGCTCGATGAGGCCGCTCACGAGACAGGCCACCAGGCCCACCCGCCAGGCGAGCTCCGGGTCCCCTGTCTTCCGGTAGATGGGGGCCATGATGAAGAGCACGAAGGCGAAGAGGCTCACAGTGTTGATGCCGTAGGGCAGAGCGGTCACATCCGAGCGGCCCTCCCGCAGGGCAAGGCGCCGCGCCTGCCAGGCGTAGAAGAGGTTGCCGAAGAGGATGCTCAGGGCCGCGCCGGGGAGGATGCGTCCGAAGAGGAGCTCATCGGGAAGCCCCACGAGGCCCCGACCCAGCGAGACGATGAGGATGAGCTGGACGAGGTTGTCCACCATGAGGCCGAAGAAGCCATCCAGGTCGCGTCGCGTGAACCAGGGGTAGGAGCTCACCCGGGGCGCTCCTCAAGGGGCGGTTGCCGCGCCGGCGGAGGGGGAGACGACTCGAGAAACGGGCGCGCGCCCTCGGCGGCGGGAGGGGGCCGATTCCCCTGGCTCCCCGCGGGGGGAGGGGATAGCATGGAGCGAGGAATTCCGCTCAGCTTCTCCAGGGGCTTTTGCCCCTTCGTTCGCGAGGTTTCCCATGGCTTACCCCGGCTACGCCACATCGGAAGGGACGGAAGCCTACCGCAAGCGCTTCCTGGACCGCCTCGCTCCCGAGCACTACCGGAAGGTCCACGGCCTGTGGATGAGCTCCATCGGGGTCGGCACCTACCTGGGCGACCACGATGCACCCACCGACGCCCGTTACGCAGAATCTGTGGCCCTCGCCGTGCGCTCGGGCTGCAACGTCATCGACAGCGCCATCAACTACCGCTTCCAGCGGAGCGAGCGTTCGGTGGCGGCGGCTCTTCGGGCCCTCTTTGAGGCCGGCGAGGCCCGGCGGGAAGAGGTCGTCGTGGCGACCAAGGGGGGCTTCATCCCCTTCGACGGCGCTCCCCCCCGGGATGCCTACGAGCTCCGAAGCTACATGGAGACCCAGTTCTTCCGGCCCGGCACCATCCGCCGGGAGGAAGTGGCGGCGGGCTGCCATTGCATGACGCCCGCCTACCTGGCCAACCAGCTCGAGCGCAGCCTGCGGAACCTGGACCTCGAGTGCGTGGACATCTACTACGTCCACAACCCCGAGACCCAGCTCCAGGAGGTCCGTCGCGAAGAGTTCCTCTCCCGCCTCACCGAGGCCTTCGCCTTCCTGGAGGAGTGCGTCGCCCGGGGGGTGATCCGCATGTACGGCACGGCCACCTGGGAGGGCTACCGCCGCCCCTCGAACGCGCGCGACTACCTCTCCCTCGCCGAGGTGGTCGGCTGCGCCCGGAAGGCCGGCGGCGAGGAGCACCACTTCAAGGTCGTCCAGCTCCCCCTCAACCTGGCCATGCCCGAGGCCTTCGCCTTCCAGAACCAGTCGGTGGACGGGGAGAAGGTGAGCTTCCTGGAGGCGGCGGCCAGCTTCCGGGTGGCTGCCATGGCCAGCGGCTCCATCCTCCAAGGACAGGTGGCCCGCAACCTGCCCGCCATCGTGGGAGAGGTCTTCCCCGGCCTCGAGACCGATGCCCAAAGGGCCATCCAGTTCGTGCGGAGCACCCCGGGGCTGGGTGTGGCCCTGGTGGGGATGAAAGAAACCGCCCACGTGGTGGAGAACCTCTGGCTCGCGACGAAGCCCCCGGCCGATAGGGACCAGTACTTGAAGCTCTTCCGCAGGGCGTGAGGGGGACTCCCCTCCCACTACCCGCCCCGTAGGCTCCACGGCAAGCCTCGCCCCACTCCGGCGGCCATCAGGGAGACCGTGCGGGGCAGAGCCTCTCGCCACTCGGCCCGGCGGAGGAGGCGCGAAAGGAGAAGGAGGTCCTCCCACCGGTCAAGGTCGAATCCGGGGGCAACCTCCCCGAGCCGGATGCCCGCCGCGCGGGCGCGCCGCACGCTCTCTCGGTACACGCCCGGGTGGCTCCAACGCTGCCCCTCGAAGAGGGCTGGGACAGGCCTCCTGGCGCCCACGAGGTAGTAGCCCCCATCGTGGCTCGGGCCGAGCACGGCCTCCTTCCCTCCCTCCTCCAGCGCTCGGAGGGCCTCCTCCACCACCTGCGGACGGAGGCTCGGGCAGTCGCTCCCGACGAGGACGGCGACGCCTGCTCCGCGGCGAAAGGCCCCCTCCAGCGCCCGCTCCATCCGTTGCCCCAGGTCCATTCCCTCTTGCGGGATGAGGTCGAAGGCGCGCGGGAGATGGGGAAGGAGGCGTCCGGCCGGGGCGGCGGGGTCGTAGGCCGCAAGGCGCACCTCCGCGCGGACCCGGAGGAGGAGGAAGGCGAGGTCTTGCAGAAGGGCGGCGTAGAGGCGCGCTGCGGCGGCGGGGTCGAGGGGCGGAATAAGGCGGGTCTTCACCCGCCCCGGCTCGGGCGCCCGGCCAAAAAAGATGAGGGCGCGGCGAGGGCGGCCGCTCCACCGGGCGCGCAGCCGGGGAAAGCCCGCGCCCCTTCGCCTCAGCCCTTCGGCCGCACGATGCGCCACTCGTCCTCGAACTCCATCCCCGACTCGCGGAACAGGGCGGTGAAGGAGGCGGCCGAAGCCGCACGGCGGCTACCATAGCGGAAGCCATCCCGACGCCGCAAGAGGGCGCCGCGTGGACGCGGGTCGGCCCTGCCGGTCCTTAGCCCTCTCTTGCCAGGACCCTGCGCCGCAGCCGGGCGCTCAGCCCGTCCACCGCCGTCACCAGGAGGAAGATGACGATGAGGAGCGTGAGGAGGCGGTTTTCGAGGAAGAGCTGTATGGCCACATGGAGCTCCTGCCCCAGGCCCCCCGCCCCCACAAATCCCAGGATGGTGGCCGCCCGGATGTTCACCTCCCACCGGTAGAGCGTGTAGGAGAGGAGCTGGGGGAGGGCCTGGGGGAGCACCCCGTAGAAGAGCACCGCCACCCGCCCCACCCCGGAAGCGCGCAGGGCCTCGATGGCCCCCCGGGGAACCTCCTCCAGGGCCTCGGCGTAGAGCTTGCCGAGCACCCCCCCGGTGTGGACACCCAGGGCGAGGGTACCGGGGAAGGGTCCGAGGCCTGCGGCCAGGATGAAGAGGATGGCCCAGAGCAGCTCGGGCACCGCGCGGAAAAGAGCGAGGAGGAGGCGCGCTCCGAGGAAGAGCCCTCCTCGAATCAGCCTCCCTGCCGGGATGCCCCTCTCCACCTCTTCCAGCGCCCCGGCGGTGAGCGTCCGTGCCCCCGCAAAGGCGAGGGGGAGAGCCAGCGCTACAGCCAGGAAGGTTCCGAAGAGGCTGATGGCGAGGGTCTCGAGCACCCCCCAGGCCACGCGGCTTAAGAAAGGGACGCCGAGGGCGGGTGGCCAGAGGCGCGAAAAATACTCCCAGAGCTGGCGAAGGACCTCTCCTCCCAGGAGTCCGGGGAGATCCGCCGCCACCCCCCGGTAGCTCCAGGCGAAGAGAGAGAGCGCCGCCAGGGCCAGGAGGAGGTTGGAGAGCGACACCCCCCCCCTTCGCCCCAGGACCTCCCCTCTCGCCACGGCTCGCAGCGTCACTCGCTTTCTCCCCCCGACCTCACCGCAGCCGCTTGCGCAGCCACGCGCTCAGGGCGTCGGCAACACATACCAGAACCAGGAGGGCCAGGAGGAGGGTGGCCACCTCTCCGTATCGGAACATCCGCATCGAGAGCTCGAGCTGCTGGCCGATTCCCCCGGCTCCCACGAACCCCAGGACAGCTGAGGAGCGGATGGCGCACTCCCACCGGTAGAGGCCGTAGGCGATGAGGTTGGGGAGACTCTGAGGAAGCACTCCGTAGGCGAAAATGGAAATGCGCCCCGCCCCCCCGGCCGCCAGGGCCTCAAGTGGATCCTCATCCACCGCCTCGTAAGTCTCTGAGAATACTTTTCCCAATATCCCGCTGTAGCCCACGGCAATCGCGAGCACGCCCGCGAAGGGGCCCAGGCCCACCGCCCGCACGAACACCAGCGCCCAGACGAGCTCGGGCACAGTGCGGAAGGCGTTCAGCAAAAGGCGGGCGAGGCCATAGGGGAAAAAGCGCAAGGCACGCCAAAGCGCTCCCCCCCTGGCCGCCCCGAAGAGGGGCCCGCGGATAGTCAGGATGCTCGAGGCGGGGAGGGAGAGGGGGAAGGCCAGAGCCAGAGCCAGGAGGGTCCCCATGAGGGCGATCTGGACTGTCTCGACGGAGGCCCGAAGGGTGAGCGCTAGGAACTCCGGCGACAGAGCAGGGGGGAAGAGCCCGGCGAGGAAGTCGGCCATGTGGCGGCGCGACTCTTCCGAGAGGAGAATTCCCGGGCGGACCTCCGCCAATCGGTAGCTCGCCCCCAGGGCCAGGGCGAGGGCCGCCAGGAGGAAGAGGTTCCCCCTCCGGTGGAGAAGGCCTCCCCTAGCGGGAAGCGCGGGGGAGGAACTTTCGGCCATCGGAGGGCTCGCCTTCCGCGCCTTCCCGCCCGGACGGGACGGAGGCGCCGCGATAGAGCTCTACCAGGAGGCCCTCCGTCACCCGGCCGGCCTCGAGGTCGAAGAGCACGGCCCCCTCCCGCATCCCAACTACCCGGGGAAAATGGGAGAGGGCCAGGCGGACGCTGTGAAGGCTCGCCAGCAGGGTCGCCCCCTGCTCGGTGCTCACGCGGCACAGGAGAGAGACGATCTCTTCGGCCAGAGGCGGGTCCATCCAGGAGACAGGCTCATCGGCCAGGATGTGCGCGGGCGACTGGACCAGGACGCGGGCGATGGCCACCCGCTGCTGCTGGCCTCCACTCAGGCGCTCGGTGCGCTCCCAGAGCTTCTCGGGGATGCCCACACGCTCGAGGGCCCCCAGGGCCAGCTCCACCTCCCGGGGCGAGAGAAGGGAGAAGAGGGATTTCGCGAGGGGCCACTGGCCCAGGCGGCCCGCGAGCACGTTATGGACCACCCGGAGGCGGGGGACGAGGTTCTGCTGTTGGTGGACCGTGCCCACCCGCCGCCGCAGCTCCCGGAGCGCCCGACCGGAGAGGGCGCCCAAATCCTTTCCTTCTAGCCGCAGGCGGCCGGATGTGGGACGGAGGGTGCCGTTGAGGAGGCGGAGGAGGGTGGATTTCCCCGCGCCGCTCGGGCCAACGATCGCCACCTGCTCCCCCTGCTCCACGCGCAGGCTGAAGCGGTCCACGGCGGCGATGGTGCCCCCGCCCTCCGCCCGGAAGACTTTTGTAAGCCCTTCGAGCTCGAACATGCAGTCTCTCTCCAGGCTACTTCAGCAAGCCCGCCGCCCGGGCGGCCGCCTCGATGCCCTTGAAATCATCCTCGACCGCCAGGATGTAACCCGAAGCCCGCTGGAGGGCGAGCAGGCGCCGATGCTCGGGATTCTTGGGGTCCAGTTTCAGGAAGGCCCGCACGAGCTTCGAGACGATCTCCCGGTCCAGGTCTCCCCGCACGGTCCAGTTGTAGTCCACATAGGGAGGGGTGGTCCAAAAGACCCGCACCTTGCGCACGTCCACCTTTCGGTCCCGCACCAGCTTCTCCCACACCGCTTCGTTCAGCGCCCCCGCGTCCACCCTGCCCGCCTCGACCCACTTGACGGTGGCGTCGTGGGCGCCGCTGTAGGAAAAGCGCCGGAAATCCCGCTCGGGGACGACGCCGCTTTTGAGGAGGAAGTGGCGCGGCATGAGGTGGCCCGAGGTGCTGCCCACGCTGCCGAACGCGAAGGTCTTCCCCTTGAGGTCGCGGAGGGAGCGGATGCCGCTCCCGACCCGGGCCACGAACTTGGAGTGGAAGGCCGCGTCCTCTTTCCGCATGACGATGGCGAAGGCGTCTCCCGTGCGACGGCGCGCCTGGACGTGGGTGAAGCCCCCAAACCAAACCATCTCCAGCTTGCGCGCCGCCAGGGCCGCGACGGTGGCGGCATAGTCCACGACCGGGATGAACTTGACCGGAATCCCCACCTCCCGCGAGAGGTACCGCACCAGGGGCTCGTACTTGCGCAGGAGCTCCGAGGGGGCCTCGTCGGGGATGGCCGAGACCCGGAGGACGGCGGGCGAGCCCGCCCAGGCGGATCCGGCGAGGAGGAGCACTATCGCAGCGATGGCGCCACGAAGCATCGATCCCTTCCCTCCCGTGCGGTCCTTCGGGTCGAAGGGAGTACTGCGCTGTTCCTATTAGAATTTCCAATGCGCGATATTGTCAATCCCGATTTGATTCGCTCTCCCCTCCCTGCCCACAGCGGATTGCCAGCGAGAGATTCTCGCTGCGGCTTGACGCGAGAGGACTGACTTCCGTATGATGCCGCGCTGGATGCCCTTCCGCCCCCGGACGCAACATGGCCGATCGTCAGCCACGCCTGTGCC
>JBHIBR010000083.1:0-7552 GCA_046759145.1 Nitrospinota bacterium
ATTGTGAAAATCCGGATTTGCATGGCCTTCCAAGGCACTCATGGAGCCGACCCTTAAGCATCCGCTGGGTTCACGGCCCGGGACGATGGCCATTTCTTGGTTCCGCCCCAGGGCCTTTTGCGATAGAGTTGACCCATCAAGGGTTAACCGGCGGCGCGCTTTCATAGACGGGAAATTGGATTATGTTCGGATGGGGGAAGAAAAGGTTGCTAGCGGAGATGGAGGGAAGGGCGAACATTGCTCAGATGATTGTATTTGCATGGCTGACAGAAAATATGGAACTTGAAGGAGTAGATACAGAAGATGAGCGCCAGATGCAGCCTATGTGGGCAGCTGCAATGGCTAACTATTTATTCGGAAGAGCACCCGAGGAACGACACAAACAGATTCTCGATTTGAATATTGTAGAAGAAATGGCCCACAGGTGGTTAAGGTTGGATGACAGATTTAGGAAATTAATTGTCCAAACTTTACGTGTACGAAATACAATCTACTACGCCAGGAGTGGCAAATCTCCTTTTCCTATTCATGGAGAGAAAATTCTTGCAGAATTCGGGCGTCAATATCAGGACGCTCCATATCCAGCGGATTATGAAGTCGTGGTATACAAACATCTTGACCTTCTCAGTCCAGAGTTACGACAGAAAGTTCACCATTGGATAGAAACGGGAAGTTGATGAGTCCAGAACGAACGACTAGCTTGCCTTCCACGCAACGGGTTGAATTAGTCTACATTGTCGGTACGAGTCATAAATTTCAAATCCCGGATGGACAAGCTTGTTCACACGATGTCGATGCTTTTAGGCAGTTCATTGACGCGACGTGCAAACGGCTTTCCGTTGCTGTCCTAGCTGAAGAGTGTAGCAAGGAGGCTCTTCAAGAAAAGGGGTGCAGCGAGTCTACCTGCCAACAAGTCGCTCGCTCACTGTCGTTGCGCCACGAGTTTTGTGACCCCGATAGGATGGTCCGCAAAGAAAAAGGAATTCGCCAGGAATCGGAAGTTGACCCTCTCAATTGCCTGACGAAGGAGGAACGACGCAAAGCAATCCGCAATGAGCACGCGAAGCGTGAGAAAATTTGGCTGGACAAGCTTCGTCATTTGAATATCTGGCCGGTTCTATTCGTCTGCGGTGCCGAGCACGTCAATCCATTTTGTGAACTTCTGAAAAAAGAGAGGCTGACGCCCAAAGTCGTTTGTGGCGACTGGTCACCGAAAGGAACTGACCCGTGGTAGGGCGCGCCCCCTCGGGCCGGGCGGATGCCCTGGGGATGCGCATGAGGCGGGACGGGTGCTGCGGGGAAGCCTCCTAAAGGCAAAGCTCGTGAAAGCCAAGGACGCCATTGCATTCTTGTACACGTAGACCACCGAGTACTATTGCGAGGAATGCGCGCACAAGTGTCTCGAGTAAGGCTCTCGGCGACCCGATTCGGTTTAACGTGAGCGTTAAGCAGAGAAGCACCCTCACCTCCTCCCCGCCGGGTCCAGCAGGTCGCGCAGGCCGTCTCCCAGGAAGTTGAAGCCCAGCACCGCCAGCATGATGGCGAGGCCGGGGAAGAGCGTGAGGTGGGGCGCCACCAGGAGGAAATCCTTCCCCTCGCTCAGCATGGCCCCCCAGCTCGGGGTGGGCGGCTGGACCCCCAGGCCCAGGAAGGAGAGGCCCGCCTCGGCCAGGATGACCGCGGCGAGGCCGAAGGTGGCCTGCACAAGCACCGGGCCGAAGGCGTTGGGCAGGAGGTGGCGGGCCACCGTGCGGGCCGGTCCCGCCCCCGCCGCCTGCGCCGCCGCCACAAACTCCCGCCCCTTGAGCGTCAGTATCTGGCCCCGCACCAGGCGCGCGTAGCCCACCCAGCCCATCAGGCAAAGGGCCAGCACCACGTTGCCCACCCCGGGCCCCAGCACCGCCATCAGGGCGATGGCGAGAAGGATTCCCGGGAAGGCCAGGAGGATGTCGGTGAGGCGCATGAGGAGCTCGTCCGTCCACCCCCCCGCGTAGCCCGCAAGGGCCCCCACCGCCACCCCGATGAGCGAAGAGACGAGAACCACCGTCAGGCTCACCCCCAGGCTCACCCCGGCCCCGTAAAGCACCCGGCTCAGGATGTCCCGCCCCAGCTTGTCCTGGCCCAAGGGATGAGGGCGGGTGGGGCCCGCAAGCCCTCCGGCCAGGTCCTGGGAGAGCGGGTCCCCGGGCGCGAGCCAGGGGGCGCCGCCCGCGGCCAGGGCGAGCAGGGAGAGGACCAGCAGGCCGAAGAGGAGGGATCGGGGGACTTTCACGGCTCGCCGTGGCGGATGCGGGGGTCGAGGAGGCCGTAGAGGAGGTCGGTCACGAAATTGGCTCCCACGTAGGCGAAGGCGATGAGCAGCACGCAGCCCTGGACCAGGGGGTAGTCCCGGGCGGCGATGGCCTGGATGGTGAGCCGGCCCACCCCCGGCCAGGCGAAGATGGTCTCGGTGATGATGGCCCCCGAGAGCAGCGCCCCCGTCTGGAGGCCGAGGATGGTGAGGATGGGGATGCAAGCGTTCCGGAGACCGTGCAAGAAAACCACCCGCCTCTCCGAGAGGCCCTTGGCCCGGGCGGCGGCGATGAACTCCCGGGGGAGCACCTCGAGGAGCGAGGCGCGGGTCATCCGGGCCAGGATGGCCGCCATGCCCGCCCCCAGGGTGAGGGCGGGGAGCACCAGGTGTGAGGAGAGGAGGCCCCCCCGGCCCGAGACGGGGAGCCAGCCCAGGCCGATGGAGAAGAGCAAGATGAGGAGGGGCCCAAGCCAGAACGTCGGCATGCTCACCCCGAGGAGAGCTGCCAGGAGGCTCCCCTGGTCCACCCAGCTGCCAGGCCTCCGGGCGGCCGCCACGCCCAGGGGCAGGGATATTGCGAGGGCGATGAGGAGGGAAGCGAGTGCCAGCTCGGCTGTGGCGGGAAGCCGCTCGAGCAGCACCCGCGAGACCGGCCGGCCGAAGTAGAGCGAGCGCCCCAGCTCGCCCCGGGCGAGACCTCCCAGGAAGGCGAGATACTGGAGCGCCACCGGCCGGTCGAGGCCCAGTGCCCGGCGCAGCTCCTCCCGCTGGGCGGGCCGGGCGGTCTCGCCCAGCATGAGGTCCACCGGGTCGCCGGGGATGAGGTGGGTGGTCAGGAAGACCGTCGTCGAGACCCCCCAGAGGACGGGCAGCAGGAGCAGCGCCCGGCGCAGGAGGAACCGTCGCACCCCCGTCAGCCTCCCGCCCCCGCCCGGGGTCCCCAGGCGGCAGGCCGCCTGGGGTTCCCCGCCCGACCGGACGCCCCCTCGAAGCGCGCCCCCTTGAGGGAGATGAGGTCCTCATCCGGGTAGAGGATAAAGCCCACGAGCCTGCGGTCCATGGCGGCCACGTTCGTGCTGTGCCAGAGATGGATGTAGGGGAGGTCGTGGGCGAGAATCCGTTGCACCTCGCCGTAGATGCGCCGCCGCTCAAGGCGCGAGAGGGTGCGGCGGCCCTCATCCAGGAGGCGGTCCACCAGGGGGTTTCGGTATCGGTTCCGGTTGGCCCCCTCGGGCGGCACGCTGCGGCTGTGGAAGATGTAGCGGTAGATGTCCGGGTCGCGGATGCCCACCCAGGTGAGGCTGTAGAGCTGGAAGTTTCCCCTCCGGATGTCCCCGAAGAAGGTCCCCCACTCGTAGGAGCGGATGCGAAGCTCCACTCCCACCTGCCGGAGCTGCTCGGCGAACACACTCGCGATGCGCCGCCGGAGCTCATCCTGGGAGGTTTTGAAGAGGAGGCGGAAGCGGGGCCGGGGCCCGGGCCCGTCCGGGTCGGGGTAGCCCGCCTCCTCCAGGAGCCTGCGGGCGCGGGCCGGGTCGTGGGGGTAGCGGGGGAGGCCCTCGGCGTGGGCCCAGTGGCCCTCGGGGAGGAGGCTGTCGGCCGGCCGGCCGAGGCCCTTAAGGATGTGGCGGATGATGGGTGCGCGGTCGATGGCGTGGGCGATGGCCTGCCGCACTTTCCTGTGGCCCAGGATGGGGTCTTCGAGGTTGAAGCCGATGTAGCTGAAGTTGGTGCCCTCCGCGCGCTGGACCCTGAGGCGGGGGTTGGCGAGGAGGCGGGGCAGAAGGTCAGGGGTGAAGCTGTTCTGGAGCAGGTGGACCCCGCCGCTTTCCAGCTCTAGGACGCGGACAGTGGCGTCTGGGACCACGCGGAAGATGAGGCGTTCGATGGGGGGCTTCCCCTCGACGTAGTCGGAGTTCGCGGCCAGGACCACCCTCTCGCCCGCCTCGAAGCGGACGAAGCGGAAGGGGCCGCTCCCCACCGGCCGCTCCCCGAAGGCGCGGCCCGCGGGCTCCGCCAGATGGCGGGGCACGATGTCGGCCTGGAGGGCCTCGAGGAAGGGGGCCGAGGGCTCTCGCAGGCGGAAGACGACCGTCCGGGGGCCGGGCGCCTCCACCCGTTCGAGCTCCCGGTAGCTGCCCGCTTTGGGGGAGCCCAGCTGGGGGTCCCGGAGGGAGTCGAAGGTGAACTTCACGTCTTTCGCGGTGAGGGGAGCTCCGTCGTGGAAGCGCACCCCGGCCCGCAGGCGGAAGAGATAGGTGAGGGGGTCGGGCTGGCGCCACTCATCGGCGAGCTCGGGCTCGACCTCTCCCCGGGCGTTTCGGCGCAGGAGTCGGTTGAAGATGAGGCGCACGATGTGGCTGCTCACAGCGTCAAGGGCGAAGCGGGGGTCGAGGCTCGTGGGGTTGCTCTCCACCGCCATCACCACCGCCCTCTCGCGGACGGGGCTCCCTCCGCCGCAGCCCCCGGCGAGGGGGGCGAGGAGGATGAGGAGGGCGGAGAGGAGAATCAGGGGGAGGCCCATGGCCCGGGGCTCTGCGCTCCCTCAGGGCGGCGGGGAACTGAGAATGCTCCTTTACAAGGTCGGGCGGTTTTTGTTATACCTCATCATGATCCGTCCGCCCCTTTCTCGCAACTGGCATCGGGAGGCTGAGCGGGTCATGCGAGTTCTTGGCCGGGCGTTCCTCCTCTCTTTGGTTGCCTTCTCTCTCCTCGTACTGCCGGGCGCGGTCCGGGGGCAGAAGTTCCCCCCATCGGTGGGCGAGCCCGCCCCTGACTTCGACCTCCAGGGCTTTCGCCTAGCTGGGCTCAAGGGGAAGTGGCACGTTGTGCTCGTTTTCTACCGGGGGTTCTTCTGAGCGATCTGCCAGCGGCAGCTGGTCCAGCTGCAGGGGGCTTTGAAGGACTTCGAGAAGGCGGGGGCGAAGGTGGTGGCCATCAGCTCCGATGACGCCCTCACCGTGCACCGCACCTCGCGCGAGCTCTCGATCTCCTTCCCCCTCCTCTCCGACCCCGAGCGGAAGCTCATCCGCACCTACGGCGTGCTCCACCCGCGGGAGGGGATCGCCAGGCCCGCCACCTTCATCGTGGACAAGCGGGGCATCGTCCGCTACCGCTATGTGGGCAAGAACTTCGCCGACCGCCCGCCGGTGGCCCGGGTGCTCCGCGCCGTCCAGTGGCTCTGAGGGGCGGAGGCGAGCGGGCTGAGGCAACGGCGGTGCGTCCCTCGGGGGACGCCCGGAAGGGAGGGCCAGGCGGGCGCCTTCGCCATCCGGCTCGGTGGTGGGGGCTGGCGGCTTACGGGGGGCTGGGTCTGGCCACGTTGCCGCTGGCGCTCCCGGCCTGGCGTCAGATGGGCCGGATGCTGGGGGGACGGCGCGAGGCGATCCTCACCGCAGTCCTCCTCGGGTCTGGCTTCCTGGTGGCTGGGGGGCTTCTCGTGCGGAAGTGGGAGCGCCGGGCATGGGTCCTCGCTGGCCTGGTGGCCGTCGCGTTCTTGTTCCTCTGGGATTTCTTCCGCATCCGCTCCCCCATCGAGCGGTTCCACTTCGCCCAGTACGGCGCCTTCGGCCTCCTGGCCGTCTGGGCCTTCCGGGGTGAGGACTGGGCTGGCTGGCGCCTGTGGGCGGGCGTGCTGGCCCTCGCCCTCTCTCTGGGCGCCATCGACGAGTTCGTCCAGTACCTCCTCCCGAGCCGGGTGGGGGAGTGGCGGGACATCTGGCTGAACGCCAAGGGGAGTCTTTACGGGTTGGGGGGAAGCGTGCTTCTCCTCGACCGGCAGGGGGAGCTCTTTGCGCTTCGGGCAGGGAGCGGCAGGCGGGGGGAGCGTAGAGCGGGCGGCTCCCTCGCTCTCCTCTCGGCGCTCCTGGCCCTCGTCCTCCTCCCCCTTGCGGCGAGCGCCGCCCCCGACCGTCCCCTGCCCACCCTGAAGGCCTTCCGTGCCGGGGTGCGGGGTGTGCTCCGGGAGAACTGCGGTCGGAGGGCGGAGGTGGGCTTCCAGGTGCGCTCCCTCGCCACCGGCGAGGTGCTTTACGACCACCGGGGCGGGCGCCCCCTCATCCCCGCCTCCAACGTGAAGCTCGTGACGACC
Organism: Nitrospinota bacterium; assembly: GCA_046759145.1. Lineage (GTDB taxonomy): Bacteria > UBA8248 > UBA8248 > UBA8248 > JBHIBR01 > JBHIBR01. The sequence continues at coordinate 6,384 of JBHIBR010000083.1, forward strand.
GCCGCCGCCCTTGTGCGCCTTGGGCCCGACTACGCCTTCCCCACCGAGGTGCGGGCCCGGGAGGCGCCGAAGGGGGGCGTCCTCAGGGGAGACCTCTACCTGAAGGGCTTCGGCGACCCCGCCCTCGTCCACGAGCGCCTCTGGCTCTTGGCCCGGGAGGTGGCCCACCGCGGGGTGCGGGAGGTGCAGGGGGACCTGGTGGCGGATGACGCTTTCTTCGACGCCGCCCGGCGCAACCCCGCCTGGCCAGGGCGCACCCGCACCATGGCCTCCTCTTACGAAGCGCCCGCAGGGGCGCTCTCGCTCGACTTCAACGTAGTGACCCTCTACGTGGAGCCCGGAAGCTCGCCCGGCCAGAAGGCCCGTGTGGTGGCCGACCCGTCCAGCGAGCACGTCCGGGTCCAAAACCGGGTCACCACGGGCGCCCGGGGCGTGCGGCCCTCCCTCGTGGTGGGCAGGCGGAAGAAGGGCGGGCGGGACGTCATTGTGGTCCGGGGACGGGTGCCCGCCGGGGGTAGGCGCAGGCGCTACTACGTGAGCGTGAGCGACCCTCCCCTCTACGCGGCCCGCGCCTTCGCGAAGTTCCTCGAGGGGGCGGGTGTGCGCCTTAGGGGGCGCATCCGACGCGGGGAGACGCCCCCGGGGACGAACCTCGTGGCCCGGACCCGTTCCAAGCCCCTCTCCGCCATCGTCCGCGACCTCAACAAGCTTAGCAACAACTTCATCGCCGAGCAGGTCCTCAAGACGCTGGGCGCGGAGGTCTACGGGCCGCCGGGGAGCTGGGAGAAGGGACTCCGCGTGGTGCGGGGTTTCCTAAAAGAGCTGGGCGTCCCCGAGGGCCAGTTCCGCCTGGCCGATGGCTCGGGCTTCTCCCTCAAGAACCGATTAGCGCCTGCCGCCCTGGTCCGGGTGTTGGTCCGCATGTACGCCGACTTCCGCCTGGGGCCCGAGTACGTGGCCTCGCTGGGCGTGGCCGGGGTGGACGGCACCCTCCGGCGGCGCCTGCGCGGCACAACCGCCGAGCGGCGCATCCGGGCCAAGACGGGCTTGCTCCGCCGGGTGCGGGCGCTCTCGGGCTATGCGGTGAGCCGGGCGGGGGAACCTTTGGCTTTCTCCATCCTGGTGAACGACCGGGGCTGCGGGGGGCGAGGGATGCGGGCGCTCCAGGA
>JBHIBR010000084.1:0-7481 GCA_046759145.1 Nitrospinota bacterium
TGGCCTTCGTTCAAAGGGGTCCCTCGCGCTCCCTCCGGGTCAAGAAGCAAGGATGAAGTGCCTGCCTTCGGCCACGTCGCGATTCGGCGGTGGGGATGCGAGAAAACTGAGGAAGGGAAGGCGGCAGGTCCTCTCCTGGTGTTCTCTCCCTACCATCGTCGAAGGGGTTTATACATCTCTTGCCCGCGTTTGTCAAGCCTTTTGCAAGGGAGGGGATGGATTGCCGCTCCCGAGGCTGCTGAAGGAGACGTCAGCCGAGAGCCTCTCACCCTCAGATGGCCCTCCCCACACCAACCCTCCGCAGGGTCTTCCGGGCGGTCTTGCTGACCAACCTCCCCTTGTGCGGGGCATCCCCTCAGGCTGGTGGGCTTCAGTTTCCCCAACGGGACCAACCGTGCTATAAGGGAACGGGACCATTTTCGGGAAGGGGGGGGAGCGTTTGTGGCCCGGTGGTTGGCTGTGGTGCTGGGTTGCCTGCTGGCCTCCTCCGGCGCGCATGCCGCGGAGAAGTCAAAGCCCATCGGGTATACGGCCACCGTCCAGGACGTTTCCGGGACAGAAACCGTGGTCCGTAACTTTCGTCCCTATGCCAAGGGAAAGGAGAGCGAGCGGCACTTCATTGGGCAGAGGGGCGCGGGCCAGGTGGTCATCCCTTTCCGGCAGGTGCGTACCCTGGAAGTGCGAGCCGACCAGAAGAAAGGCAACGAGGTCCTCGTCATCGTCACCGACTGGAAGGGCGAGCGGCAGGAATTTTACGCCTCGGGCTGGTATATGGGGGAGCTGCCTGTGGGCCAGTTTTTCATCGAGATCCCCCGCATCCGCAAGATCACCTTTCACCGGCCCAGGGGCTCATCCCGGGCCACGAAGAAGTAGCCACCGGGGGAGGCCACACCCGCCCCCTTCGGCGGGTTCAGCCTGCTTCAAGGAGGGTGCGCTGGAGGGCCGAGAGGATCTGCTCGGTAGCGACCTCCCATTGGGGGGCCTCGAGCTCGCCGATGCGGTGGAGTTCTGCGAGGCGCCTCACATTCACCGTGGAGCCCTGGAGCTTCGTCCGCACCACCTCTCGCACGTCGTCGCTGTCGAGCCGCATGCGGAGCCACTCCCACGTGATCTGCCGCAACTCCTGGGCTCCGCGGCGAGCCGCGTCCTCCGGGAGGCCCGGTCCGACCGGTGGAGTCGCACGAAGATAGTCCTCGAACTCTTCCTCCATGCTGCCTCCCTCCCTGCAGCCCGCGGGGGTCTGGGGCGGTCCTCAGTCGGCCCGCACGCGGCTCCCGGGCCTCGACCTTGGTGCAGAATCCCACCTCCGGGCGTCAAGGTTCGGGTTCCGAAGGGGATGCTACGTTCATCGGCATATCCAGTATAGGCCAAGGGCGAAAGCAAGGCTAGCCGCTCTGCCCCCAGGGGCGGTTTCCTTGCAATTCGGACCCCGGCGTGTAGCATAAGCGTGCCTCGCAGACATGAACGGCGCGCCTTGGGCCCTGGGAGGAGAGAGAGCATGCGAAGGCTCATCGACCTGAGCGCCAGTTTGGGGGAACCCGGCCTTTCCTGCCCGCCCGGTTTCCCCCGGGTTGAGCTCTACACGTTCCACCAGCATGAGACCCATGGCCGCCAGAACAGCCAGGTGACCATGGCCATCCACCAGGGCACGCACATCGACTCGCCCCGCCACTTCTTCCCCGATGGCAAGACCATCGACGAGCTCCCCCTGGAGACCTTCGAGGGCCGGGCGGTGCGGCTGGACCTGCGCGGGAGGGCGAAGCCGGGGGAGCCCATCCGCGTGGAGGACATCCGGGCCTGCCCCGGTTTCTCGGAGCAGAAGCTGCGGGGGGCCATCGCCGTCACGCAGACCGGCTGGGCGGAGAGGGCGGTGTATACCGAGGACTATTTCCGCACCAACCCCTACCTGGACCCCGAGGCCGGTCGCTACTTGGTGGGCCTGGGCATCAAGGCCCTCGCCATGGACCACCCCATCGATCCGGGCGTCTCGCCTGGCTTCCGTCCCAGCAAGGAGGACTCCCCCGGCCACCGGGCGGTGCTGGGGGCGGGGGTGCCCCTCATCGAGCACCTGGTAAACCTGGAGACCTTTGACGCCCTCGAGTTCGAGCTCATCGCGTTCCCCGTCAAGTTCCATCGCTGCGAGGGAGCCCCCGCCCGGGTGGTGGCCGTGGTGGAGGAATAGGCAGGTGAGCTCGGAGGGGGGAGCCGCAGGAGGGTCATCGGTGAGCCGTTACGCCGCCTGGGCCCGGGGCAGCTTCCAGGTGGACTGGGAGGAGCGGGTGAACTTCATCATGCTCTTCATCGGCCACGGCATCGGCGTGAGCCCCAACGAGCCCCCCTACATCGGGGAGGTCATGGCGGGCTCTTCGGAGGTGACCCTCGAGCCCGGGATGGTCTTCGCCGTCGAGCCCCTCATTTTTCTGCCAGACGTGCGGGGCGGGGGCGGGGTCCGCCTCGAGGACACCGTCCTCATCACAGAGGATGGCCCCCGCCCCATGACCCGTGCGCCCTTCTGCCGGGAGCTGCTGGGAGGCTGAGTGCCGCCTTAAGGGTAAAGTTCCCTCAGCTCTACCGCCCGCCCCTCCCGCGCGGAGAGGCCTGTGGCCTCGAGCACAGCCACCGCCCGCGTCCCCTCCTCGGCGCCCACCTCGGGCTTCCCGCCCCCTCGGATGGCGCGAGCGAAGTCCCCAAGCTCTTCCACCAGGGGGTCGGTGAGGGGGTTGGCGATGTGGGGCAGCGGGACCTCCTCCCACTCGTCCTTCCCTTTCCGCTGGAGGCGGAGGCGCGTTCCCTCATTCTCGACGATGGCGTTGGCCTCGGTCCCGAACACGTGGATGGAGAAGACCTTCGGGCTCACCAGGTTGGTCGAGAGGTAGCCCTGGGCGCCCGATTCGAACTCCAGGAGCAAGCTCGTCACGTCCTCCAGGGGCGTCTCGGAGAAGAGGCTCTTGCTCATGGCCATCACCCGCGTCACCGGCCCCAGCAGGTACTGGAAGGTGTCCGCGTGGTGCACCCCGAGGGCGGTCATCCCCCCCGAGGGGCTCTCCTGGGGGTCCCCCCGCCAGTTCCCGGGCTTCAGCGTCCAACCGAGGCCGTAGGAGAGGTTTCCCTCCACCTGGACCGCCCGGCCGAGGGTCCCGCCCTCGAGGAGCTCCTTGAGCTTGCGCACGCCTGGCTGGCGCCGGCGCTGGTGGCCCGCCGCGAGGACGACGCCAGCCCTCCGGCAGGCTTCGCTCGCCCGCAGCGCATCCCGCACAGTGAGGGTGAGGGGCTTCTGGCAAAGCACGTGCTTGCCCGCCCCGGCGGCGGCCACCGTCTGGTCCGCGTGGACGGAGTGGGGGGTAGAGAGGAGGACGGCTTCTACCTCGGGGTCCTGCAGCAGCTCCTCATAGCTCCCCTTCTCGCGGCATCCGAACTCCTTGGCGAACCTGCGCCGTTTTTCCTCCGAGCGGGTGTAGCAGGCGACGATGCGCAGTGCCTCCGTGCGCCGGGCGGCCTTTGCCCATTCGTCCGACCACCAGCCGATGCCCACCGAAGCCGCCCGCACAGCATCCGTCGCCATCATGCCGGTATCCCCTCCCCGGGGAGCCTCCAAGCCCGGAAACGTCCAAAGAGAACTCTTGCAGGAACGGTCTTTGAACCTTAATCTCCCTTCCTCTCTTTCGCAACCTCTCCCGCCGACCCTCCGACGAGCCGCACGGGCTCCTCTTTCACCACCCCACCCTCCTCGCTGTGCACCTGGCTGCGCACCCCGAACGCCCGCATCACGTCCTCGGCTGTGATGATCCCCGGGAGCTGCTGGACCTCCCGCCGCACCAGGCGGAGGCCCTCTCCCCTCGGCTTAGGGTTCGCTCTGGCGGAGGACCTGTCTCCTGTAGACCGCCATGAGGTCGGAGACGTGCGCGATGCCGATGGGCACTTTCGGGTTATGAGGGCTCACCACCGGGAGCTCCTCGACGTGAAGAGACTGGTATTTCTTGAACGCCTGCTCGAAGTCCTCCTCCGGGCTGAGAAAGACTACCTTTTTATGGGAGACGTCACCGGCCCGGAGCTGCTGGTCTCTGCTCTCGCCCCGACGGAGACCTTCCATGACGTCGCGTATAGAGAGGATGCCTGTGATCTCCCCTTTCTCGTCGACGACGGGATAATAGGCTTGGTCGGAGTCCGCTGTCATGCCCAAGATATCTTTTAGGTACGTATCCTTCTGGATTGTGACGATCTCCTCCCGGAGCGCGTCTCTCACGAAGATCCTCCTCATCAGGTTTAGCTCTTTCCCCCGGAAGAGGCTGACGCCGCGCCTTGTCAACTTCAGCGTGTAGATGGATTCGCTCTGGAGCGAGCAGGCAATGACGGTGCTGATCGTGCACGCCACCATGAGGGGGAGGATGATGCTATAGTCGCTGGTCATCTCGAAGACGATGACGACGGCCGTGATGGGGGCGTGCGTGGCTCCTGCGACGATGGCTCCCATGCCCACCATGGCGTAAGCCCCGGAGGGAGCGCCCATGGCCGGGAAGAGAGCGGCCCAGGCTTTCCCCAAACTCCCTCCCAGGCCCGCGCCGATGAAGAGCGAAGGGGCGAAGATGCCACCGGAGCCGCCCGAACCCAGGGTGATGGACGTTGCGAGGATCTTGACGAGAGGGAGCAAAAAGAGGAGATACCAGGCGAGATTGCCGGCGAGGGCCCTCTCGGTGGTTTCGTAGCCCACCCCGAAGACGTGCGGGGCGAAGACGCCGAGGAGACCGACCCCGAGCCCACCCGCGCAGGCCAGGAGGTACGGGGGGACCTTGGGGAGAGTTTCGAAGGAGTCCTCCGCGAAGTACACCGCTTTGGTGTAAGCGATGGAGAGGACGCCGGCCAATATGCCGAGCAGGGTGTAAGGGATGAACTCGTACACGCTCACCAGCGCGTACGGGGGGACCACGAACGCCGGGCTGTCCCCCAGAAAATGTCTCGAAACGACGACCGCGGCCACCGAGGAGACCACGAGCGGGCTGAAGGTCATGATCCCGAAGTCGCCGAGGATCACCTCCAGGGAGAAGAGCGCGCCCGCGATGGGGGTGTTGAAGGTCCCCGCGATGCCGGCCGCGGCGCCACATCCGACGAAGAGCCTCTTCTTGGCGGAGGACGCCCGGAAGATCTGCCCGACGGTGGAGCCGATGGCGGAGCCGATCTGGACGATGGGCCCCTCCCTTCCCACCGAGCCGCCCGAGGCGATGCAGAGGGAGGAGGCCAGGGATTTGACGACCGCCACCCGCGGCCGGATCGTACCCCCCTTGAGGGCGACCGCCTCCATGACCTCGGGGACGCCGTGCCCCTTCGCCTCCCTGGCGAGGAAATAAACCATCGGCCCCACCAGGAGCCCACCCGCCGCGGGGGCCAGAAGCCTCTGATACCAGGGAAGGGCCAGGAGGTGCGCAAGGAGGTCGCCCCCCTTGTAGCCGAGGAAATAGCCTTGGAAAAAGCCGATCAACAGGCGGAAGACGACAGCTCCCAAGCCCCCGAGCACTCCGATCCCGGCGGCAACGGCGATGAGGAGCGTCCTCTCGGTGATCACATTTCTTCCGGACTTTTCCTTGAGCCACTTCAGGAGAGATTTCCAGAGCTCTGCGGCGAGGATTTCGGGGCGTGTCGCCATCGGCTTGAACGTTCCTCCTACCGCGGCGTCCTTGCGAACGATGCGGTGCCAATCTGCAGCGTGCGCGAAAAGGGTATCGACGGAGCGGCGCGCGAAGTGGCTGACGGGCTTCCGGGGCCTTCCGACCTGTCCGCCCGTGGGAGAGGGGAGGCATCCCCGACCCACCTCCCGATAGGGGCCGGCAGGCCCGAGAGGTGGTCAGGCTCCCCCCGCAGTGGACTTTGCTCCCGGAGGATCGGGGCAAGTGCGGGAGTCGAGACAGAGCTAAAGCGTCCTTCCAATGCGCGCACTTGAAAGTCTTGTCCTCTCCTCTCTTCCTCACACTTTACCTGAAGTCATTCTGAAATCCAACTCAGCGCCTTCCAGCGGAGGAACCGCGGGGACCGACCCGTGAGGGGGGTCGAAGGCCCCCGGTCGGGTGGCTCCTCCCAGGGTTCGAACTCCGGCGAAGACAAGAACGTCCTTCGCCGCGCCTGGGCGACTAGTCCCGGAGGGGTCCCAAACCGTGTACAATCGGTGGTGGTTCCGAAGGGTGCAGCTTATCTGCTTAGAGGGAGGGACCTTCATGTCGAAAGAGAAACTGATCGAGGGCCTCAACGCCGACCTGAACACAGAACTTACAACCGTGCTTCGCTACATCCTCCACCACAGCATGGCGAAGGGCTTGGGGGGAGAGGAGCTGCGAGAGCTGATCGAGCCCGACATCACCGAGGAGCTCGGCCACGCCCAATACCTGGCGGACAAGATCGTGGCGCTGGGGGGGACGCCCAAGCTCGCTCCCCGGATGCCTGCCCTCACGTCGGATGTGAATGAGATGATGCAGGAGGACCTGCGGGCGGAGGTGGAGGCCATCCGGAACTACACGGAGCGGATCCGTCAGGCGGAGGAGGCGGGAGAGGTCGGCCTGAAAGTAAAACTGGAAGAGTTTGCGGCCGATGAGACGGAGCACAAAGAGGACCTCGAGCGCCTGATGGGCTGAGGGCCGGGAGAGGGCGCGGGGAGGCCGGAGCTGGCTCTCGAGTGCAGGGGAGGAGGGACGCGGTGCGCGAGCTTGCCATCATCGGGCTGGGGTTGATGGGAGGGACCTTCGCGCGCCACCTCCTGGAGGGGGGCTACGTGGTGAGGGGGTTTGACGTTGTCCCCTCCAAGATGGAGGAGCTCACCCCCTCGGGCCTCCGCGGTGCCCGCTCGGCGGCCGAGGCCTCGGCGGGGGCCGAGCTGGTGATCACCTCCCTCCCCAACCATCACATCGTCGAGGAGGCTGTGCTGGGGGCGGGCGGAGTGCTGGAAGGTTTGCCCCGGGGTGCCATCATCGCCGACACCAGCACCGTCCCGCCCGCCTGGACGCGGCGCATGGCCGGTCGCGTGGAGGCGCGGGGCGTGCGCTGGCTCGACTGCCCCGTGAGCGGCACGAGCGCCCAGGCCCGCCGCAAGGACCTGGTGGTGATGGGGGGAGGGGAGAGGGAGGTCTTCGAGCGCTGCCGGCCCGTCTTTGACACCCTGGGCAAACGGACCCTCTACGTGGGTCCCCACGGGCAGGCGGCCCAGCTGAAGCTCATCGTGAACCTCGTCCTCTTCGTCAACATGGCCGGGGCGGCCGAGGGGCTCATCCTGGGAAAGAAGGCCGGGATCGACCCCGAGGTCCTCCTGGACGCCCTCTGCTCGGGGGCCGGCTCCTCCAACGTGCTCCAGGTCCGGGGCAACACCATGCTCAAGGAGGACTTCACGCCCGCCGGACCCATCTCGACCCTCCTGAAAGACATGGACTGCATCCTGGACTCCGCCAAGGAGCTCGACGTCCCGCTCCCCCTCACCGCATTGGCTCACCAGCTCTACCTCGTCC
>JBHIBR010000085.1:0-7352 GCA_046759145.1 Nitrospinota bacterium
TCGAATCCGGGCCCCGGTCCACAAAATCCCCGATGAAGACGATCCGGTCCTCGGCCCGGAAGGACACCTTCGGGATCAGCGCCTCCAGCATGTCCAGCCGTCCGTGGATGTCGCCTACGGCGTAGAGCTTCGACATGGGACCTCAAGAGGGGCCGCGCCCGGGCCGATCCCCCACGGGGTCCATTAACGGGGATGCGGGGGAAAGGGTCAAGGGGAAGGCGGGGCGCACCAGCTCAAAAAGCTAGAGTCCAAAACCCCTCTTTGCCGTTGTAGACAAGCTGGAAGTGACGCAGGACGTCCCTCCCGATGAGGGCGGAATATCCAAGAGATCTAATCTGGCTCCCGACCACGGAGTTGAACGGGAGCGTCGGGATGGGCGTGCCGGGAAAAGAAATGACGCAGGAATAGACGGGTTGTCGGGACGGCCCGTTCGCGGTCACTACCGGGGTGACCCTATGGGGCCTGATGCCCAAGCGGTCAAGGACATCCCGCTCCACTGCCGTGATTGAAGCTCCAGTATCCATGAGCGCGACGCCAACATGCGGTTGCGGGATCGGGATGGAAAGCCGCTGAAGCGCGGCGGCCAAGTGGGACGGGACTGCAATCTCGACCTGGAGGACGGGTCCGTAGAGACTCAGTTGTTCCGGGTCTGGGCCACCCGTCTCTGGGTCTCGGAAGAGACGGCTAAATATGGGCACGGCCAATGGCCAAGGCAAGAAGGGGAGCTATCTCAGGTTTTTCCTCTTCAACCACCTTCTTGATGAAGAAGGACTCGAGGCCGAAATGCCGAATCCCCTCCTTATAGGCTTCCTCCTCAGTGGGGAAAACGCCCACCAAGTTCCGCCCCTTGATGAGGGCGAACTGCCCCTCGTGACTTTTGAGCAGCTCCGCCTTTTTCTCCTCGAAGAGCGCCAGCTCTTCCTTGAAAAGGTCCACGGCCACCCTCCTTTCGGATTCGGATCCTCACCCCTACTTTTTTCAGTATCAGGCCTCTACCCTGCGGTTTCAAGCGCGGTAGGCGCCCCTCACCCCTCCAGCAACCTCTTCAGGTTCGCCACCTCCCGCAGGTTCTCCTCCGTCCCCTTGCGGTGGAGGGTTTGGTCCTCGTAGGCGTCGGTCTCGACGGTGTGGAGGAGGTGGGTGATCTCTCCCTCTTGCTCGAAGCGGTAGGTGATGACCTGCGCCGGCTTTTCCTCCCTCCCTACAAAGTTGTGCCAGACGATCTTTCGATAAGGCTCCCAGACCACGATCTCGGAGTCGCACTCGCGGCCGTCCACAAAGACCTGGTGAAACCGGGTGCCGGCCGCGTTGCGCCGCCCCGAGGTGACCTTCACCTCGCGGCAGAAGTCGGCGAACTGGGGGTGGGTCTCCACGTTCCCGATGAAATGGAAGACCTTCTCGACCGGCGCCCTGATCTTCTGGAGCACCACGACGGGGGGCATGAATCGCCTCCCTTACCTTCAGTGCAAATCCCCCCAGCTCCTCCCCACGCTCACCTCGACCGAGAGGGGGACCTTGAGGCAGCAGGCCCTTTCCATCTCCTCCCGGACGAGGTCCGCGGCCTTCTTCTCCGCGCCTTTGTCCACCTCGAAGACGAGCTCGTCGTGCACCTGGATGAGCAGGTCGGCAGGAAGCGAGCTCTCGTGGATTTTCCGGTCAATCCGGAGCATGGCGAGCTTCATGATGTCGGCCGCGCTCCCCTGGATGACGGTGTTCACGGCGGTGCGCTCGGCGGCCGAGCGGGCGTTGGCGTTCTTGCTCTTGAGGTCGGGCAGGAAGCGGCGGCGGCCCAGGAGGGTGCGCACAAGGCCCTCCTCCCGCGCCCGGGCCAGAGTCCCCTCGATGAAGGCCGCCACCTTGGGGTAGCGGGCGAAGTAGGCCTCGATGAAAGCTCTCGCCTCCTCCATGGGGATGTTCATCCCGAAGGAGAGGCCGAAGGCGCTCAGCCCGTAGAGCACCCCGAAGTTGACCGCCTTGGCCATCCGCCGCATCTCCTCGGTAACGGCATCGGGCTCTGCGCCGAACACCTCCGAGGCGGTGCGGCGGTGGATGTCCTCCCCCTCCCGGAAGGCACGTACGAGGCTCGGGTCCTCGGTGAAGTGGGCGAGCACCCGGAGCTCCACCTGGCTGTAATCTGCCGAGAGGAAGAGGCGGCCGGGCGCGGGGACGAAGGCGCGGCGGATCTGCCGGCCCAGCTCGGTGCGGATGGGGATGTTCTGGAGGTTGGGCTCGGAGCTCGAGAGCCGCCCCGTGGCCGCCACCGTCTGGTTGAAGCTGGCGTGGATGCGGCCCGTGCGCGGGTTCACGAGACCCGGGAGCGTGTCCACATAGGTGGATTTGAGCTTCGCGAGCTGCCGGTAGGCCAGGATCTCGGCGGGGAGGGGGTGCTGGGCCGCGAGCTTCTCGAGCACGTCCATGCCGGTGGAGGGCCCCGTCTTGGTGCGGCTGATGACGGGGAGCTTGAGCTTCTTGAAGAGGATCTCGCGGAGCTGCACGGGGGAGTTCACGTTGAAGGGCTCCCCCGCAAGCTCGTGGATGCGGGCGGTCATCCCCTCCATCCGCCCCTCCAGGTCGGCGCTCATCCTCCGCAGCAGCTCCCCGTTCAGGCCCACCCCCTTCCGCTCCATCCCGGCGAGGAGCGGGATGAGGGGCACCTCCACCTCATCGAAGAGCCCGTTGAGGCCAGCATCCTCCAGCTCCTTCCCCAGCAGGTCCGCGAGGCGGAGGGTGAGGTCCGCATCCTCGCAGGAGTAATCGCAAGCGACCTCCAGGGGGACCTCGCTGAAGGGTTTTTGCTTCGCCCCCGTCCCCGCCACCTCCTGGTAGCTGACCGGCTTGACCCCCAGGTACTCCCCGGCCAGGGCGTCCAGGCTGTGGCTCCTCCGCCCAGGGTCCACCAGATAGGAGGCCACCATGGTGTCGAAGGTCACCCCCCGGAGCCGGACCCCGCAGCTGGCCAGGACCACCAGGTCGTACTTGATGTTCTGCCCCACCTTGGCGAGCTGGGGAGATTCCAGGAGGGGACGGAGGCCCCCCAGCACCTCCCCCGCCGGGAGCTGGCCCTTTGTGCCGAGGCCCACGTGCCCTATGGGCACATAGCGCGCCCGCCCGGGCCGGGCGGAGAAGCTTAGGCCCACGACCTCAGCGCGGCTGGGGTCAAAATGGGTGGTCTCCACATCCACGGCGAAGCGGCCGGCCCGCTCGAGCTCGGAGAGGAGTTTTGCGAAGGCCCGCCGGTCGGTGACGGAGACGTAGTCCCTCCCCTCCGCCCTCACCTCCAACCGGCCCGGAGCCGCCCCGGGCGCGGCCTCCCCTCCCGCCACGACGTGGACCTGGTCCAGGAGGCGAGAAAACTCAAGCTCCTGGAAGAGCGCCTCCAGGGCCGCCCCGTCCGCCCGCTCCCAGCGGTAGCGCTCGGGGGTGAACTCTACGGGCGCGTCGGTGATGAGAGTGCACAGCTCCCGGGAGAGGCGGGCGAGGTCCGCGTGCTGGAGGAGAGCCTCCCGTTGCCTGGGGCGGGAGATTTCGGACGCATGGGCGAGGAGGTTCTCCAGAGAGCCATACTGCTGGATGAGTTGGGAGGCGGATTTCTCCCCGATGCCGGGCACGCCCGGGATATTGTCGGTCGAGTCCCCCATGAGGGCCTGCACCTCCACCACCTTTCCCGGCGGGACGCCGAACTTCTTCTCCACCTCCCCGGCATCAATCACGAGGTCCTTCATGGGGTCCCACATGAGGACCCCTTCCGCCACGAGCTGCATCAGGTCCTTGTCGCCCGCCACCAGGATCACCTCAAAACCCCTCTGCCGGGCTTTGCGGGCGAGGGTGCCCATGAGGTCGTCCGCCTCGTAGCCCGGCTCCGAGAGGCGGGGGATCTGCATCGCGTCCACCAGGCGGTGGATGTAGGGGAGCTGCTCGGCCAGGTCCTCGGGCGTGGCGGCGCGGTTGGCCTTGTACTCGGGGTAGCGCTGGTGGCGGAGGGTGGGCTCCCTTCGGTCGAAGGCGATGGCGAGGAAGCGGGGGGTCTTCTCCCGGAGCACCTTGAGGAGCATGTTGGCGAAGCCGAAAACCGCCGCCGTCGAGAGCCCCTTGGAGGTGGAGAGGGGCTGGCGGATGGCGTAGTAGGCTCGGAAGATGTAGGAAGAGCCGTCGATCAAGAACAGGCGCTCGGCCATGGGGAGGACACCCCGCAGGCAGGGAAGTGCTGTCGCTCCTGCACTCTATCCGAGACCCCCACACCCGTCAACGCGCCCCGCCAACCCTCGTCAAATCCTTGACTCGGTGGAAGGCGGGCTGATAACATAAGTCCCATCCTGCCTCCGCCCAGCCCGAGAAGAAGGGGGCCTGCCTTCCGTGGTCGGACCGGGCGTCCCCCGCGAAGAGCTCCTCGAGCATCTCGCTGCGCTCATCCGCGGGCGCGAGCAAACGCGCACCTCCCTTGACCAGGGCATCCGCCATCTGCGCCAACTGGAGATCGAGATGCAAGCGCGCCTCCTCGCCATCGACCGGGAGCGGACGGGGCTGGAGGAGCGCTTCCACCAAGACCTGCGCCGACGGGAAGGGCTGGCCCAGGAGGAGACGCGTCTCCAGAGCGAACTGGACCGGGCGCGCGAGCAGCTCCAGGCGCTTGCCGACATCGAGGGGGTCCATCAGCGGGGGCTCGAGGAGCTGGCGCACCAGGAGCAGCTCCTCTTGCTGGAATATGAGGAGAAGGTGACGCGGGCGAAGGAATGTCTGCCGGAGGCCACGGATGGCCTTTCCGCGGCCGGCGCCCGCAGCTCGGGGGGGCGCTTCGAGGAGGTCTTCACCGAGCTCCCCGAGCTCGAGGAAGGGCCCTCCCCTCCTCCCTCCGAGGAGGTGGAGCGGGTGGAGTCCGTCCCCGAGCCCGCACCGCCTCCGCCTCCCGGCCCGGCCTCCATGCAGGGGGAGGTGGAGGCGGTAGAAGCCGAGCCGACCCTTCCGCCCGAGCCCGCACCGCCCGCCGCCCCCTCTCCCCCTCCTGCTTCCGCGCCCGTGCGCCCTTCTGAGCGGCTTGCCCGCCATTTCCAGGAGGGGGGCGCGATTCGCCTCTACGACGGGGAGGGCGAGCTGTGCCTCGCCTTCCTGCTAGGTCGGGAGGGCGGGAAGGCGGTGCTCTCGGTGGACAGCTTCCTGGGCTACCTGCGGAGAAGATTCCGGCGAATTTACGGTCTCCACGAGGAGCGGCTCAAGGGGGAGGGCGCCTCGACCGGCGATGGAGCGACATCCGAGCTTAAGGCCACCAAAGAGTTCCTCGCCCGTCTCGCCGGCGCGCTCGAGACGGGTCAGGTCGCTCCGGTCCTGGAGCTGAGCGGGACCCGAGTACAGGGGGAGAGCCCGCCCGGCGTGGCCACTTTCGAATATGAGAAGGCCACCGCGCAGGTGCTCAACGGCCGGGTGATGGCCCTGCTCTCCCAGCTCTTGCGGAGCGATCCGGAGAGCTTCTTCGCCGAAGGGGGGCCCTACTCCGAGATCGCCGAGTACCTGAACGGACACCTCGAATACGTCAAAGGGCTGGATGAGGAAGAGAGAGGAGAGGGCCTCCTCGCCCAGCTCGGGCTAGACGCCGGAATGGCGGAACAACCGAAGCGGGAGAGAGGAGGCCATTGACCTCATGAGGGGGATGAGGCGCGAGATGGGTCCCCCGCGGCCCCACAAGAACTGGGAGCAAAAAAAGCCACGCCGCGCGTGACCCTCGAAAATCAAATGGCGGGGCCGACGAGACTTGAACTCGCGACCTCCGGCTTGACAGGCCGGCGTTCTATCCGTCTGAACTACGGCCCCGCAAGCATCACGCTAGCACACCTCCCCCGAAGGGTCAAGGAAGGGGCGACCCGGCCAGGGAGATGGGAGAGGGCTCCGCCGCCACGTGGGCCCAGGGCAGCAAGTCCCCCTCCTCCCACCTCCGGCTCACGTAATAGTCGGGATTGAGGTTCTTCCGCGCGCAGGCCGCCCGCCAGTCTCCTCCGAGCCGGTCCACCTCGACCAGGAGTTCCCCCACCCGGCGGTCTCCCCGGGCAAGGAGGCACTGGATGTAGGCCCACTTGGGAAGGTCGAAGCTCGCTCGCACCCATTGCTCCCGGCCGAGGAGGGCCTTCAGGTGGCGGAGCTTCCCTTTGAGGGACTCAAGCTCCTCAAAGGCCTCCCGCGCCAAGGGGCCAGAGGGCCGCGGCACGAAGGTGCGAATCTCCAGGGTGAGCGCCGCTTGCGGGCCTCCCGCTCTTCGGGCGCGTGCCATCCGCCGCTTGAGGGCGCGGACGAGTTGGTGGATGCCGTCCACTTCTTCGCGGTCCTCGGTGGGAAGGCCGATGAGAAAGCTCATCCGGATCTCCGTCACTCCCCCCCGGAGGAGGACCTCCACGGCCTCCTCGACCGCCTCATCCGAAACGCCCGCTCCCGCGAGGCGCCGGAGCCTCTCCGTCGCCCCTCCGACCGGGAGGGAAGCTCCCTCCAGAGCCCCCTCCCCGAGCCGCGCGACCAGGTCCTCGGTGAGGACGGAAAGGGGGAGGTGGGTCAGGGAGAGGGCGCCCCCCCCGGCGCGGACCTGTTCTGCCAGGGGCAGGAGGTCGGGGTGGAGGCTCGAGGCCTCCCCCACGAGGCCGACCCGATGGCGGAACCGGAGGCCAAGCCTCACCTCCTCCAAGAGGGATGCCGTCGAGCGGTGCCGCAACGGGGCGGGCGGGAGGCCCGCCTCCCCTCCCCGGCCCGCCTCGAGGAGGAACAGGTGGGCGAGCTCCGCGCGGTCGGTGAGAACGAGGCTACGAGTGGGGCTCGCGTCGAGGTCGGAGAGGTAGCGCCGGGAGAGGAGAGGAGGAAAACCCCCCTTGGGTTCCAGCCGCCGGAGGACCCCATCCCGGTCGTACTCACAGAGGTAACCTGCGGGGAGGTAGAAGCCGGGGACCATAGCGAGGCGAAGGGAGGGTTTCTCTCCCGTCCGCCTCAGGTCTCCCTCCTGGAGGGCCGCGGCCAACTCCTCAGGGACCCCTTCCCCCTCTCCCAGCACGACGAGGTCGGCGATGGGCGCCAGGGGCTCGGGGTTGCAAGAGGGGGCGACGCCTCCTGCGAGGACAAGGGGTTGGGAGTGAGTCCGCTCCGACCGGAGGGGGGGGATGCCCCCGAGGCGGAGCATGCGGACCATGTTCAGGTAGTCGTGTTCGAAGGAGAGGGAGAAGGCGACGAGGTCGAACTCGCGGAGGGGGGTGTGCGTCTCCAGGCTTCTGAGCAACTCTCCGGCCCCGCCCTCCTCCTCAAGGAAGACGCGTTCGCAGGAGAAGTCGGGATGGGCGGCGAAGAGCCCCCACAGTTTCTGAAACCCCAGGCTCGACATCCCCAGG
>JBHIBR010000086.1:0-7336 GCA_046759145.1 Nitrospinota bacterium
CATCTCGCCTGCGCCCTCACCGTGCTGAAAAGGGTTTTGGGATGACTTCTAGGAACCAGATCCGCCTTTGCTCGCTTAGGATAGAACGTGGAGTCGTAGATCTGATTGCCATCTTCGCCCTGGTTTCCTTGACAAGTCCACGCAGCATCAAGCGTCCCAGTATCACATCCCAAACATACCCAGAAACGATATTCAATTTCTTCCCAGAAGCTCCAGGGCCCTTCTTCCTCGGGCATGAACCGCCTATGGACAGCCTTGAGTTCGTGATGAGTCTCCCGACGGCAAGTATTACAGTGGATGTGTCTACGCTGCGGCGCGTTCGTCATCACCAGCCAACGCCTCCAGAGTCAGCCAACCAAAGAAGGCGCAGTTTGAACATCTCCCGACCATTGCGGGGCTTGCATGAAGGAAGACTTGGGCGCATGCACGCAGGACTACGCAACGCCATGGAATTCGACCCCTCCCTCTCTTACCCAATGATCGGCATGTTGTCATAGCTGATGCTAGTGCCTCTTACGCGAACACAGATCAAGAGGATCACTTCCGAAGGATTGGCAGGATTCACAGGCTCTAGGAGGCGGTCTGTCGTAACTGAAAGTCCGGTTACGAGTGCATCGTCTTCCAGCAAACAAAAGAAAGGAGTCTCCTTGTCTTTTGGGGCGTCGTTACTAGGAAGCTCGTTTTCCTTGGGCATCCTTAGGGCGTCAAGCAGTGTCTTGAGACGGTTATCGATATCACCGCCCTTGGTGACACCGGGTGGCCCAGGCCGGAGGAGAGTAATATCGAGTTGAGCGATCAATTTCAGATGCTCGTTAACAAGGGGGACAAACTGAAAGCCGCCGACGTTCTCGACCAAGGATATATTGCTAGGGGCAGCCCTCAGGAATTCAGGATGCTTATCGGCCACCACCTTTAGCGGAGGTTGCTCCCAGAGCTCCCGCAATTGCGGGTGGAACGCTCGACGAAGCTTCTGCTTGTGCTTCACATCGCCGTTTGGCTTGAGTTGCCCTCGATAAGCCAGTCTGAACTCCATACCTGCCTGCCTCCTTCCCAAAAAAACGTCTAATCGACGCGCTGTCCTTCTAGGCTCTGGGGCTTCTTGATCCTGGAGTCGCCCTGCATCATCCGATACGCGTCCCGGATATTCTCCTCAAGCTCCGCGAGGGTCTCCCCCTGGCTGAAGACGCCGGGCACTTCGCGGATGCGGCCGACGTACCAGTCTTCATCGAGCCAGTACTCGAGCGTGAACTTGGCGGGCATCAGCCGATCCCCAATTTCTAGCCATGCTCCAAAAACTCTTTGGGAACCTCCAGCCTCGGTCCCTTCGTGATCGCCGGCTGCGGCAGGTCCACCAGCGCCGTCTCCGCATTCTTCTTGAATTCAACCACCCGAACCCTCACCCGGCCGAGGACCACCTTGCCGGGCTCCGGCCCGCGTTCCACGGTGACGTCGCGTTTGTCCACAAAAGCCGAGATTGTCTCCCCATCCGGCAGATCAATGCGCACTCCTCTCTCGCTTGAGAACATCCCGCGTGAGACTTTGCATGGGATGGAAGTCGCTCTGTTGCGGTTTGCTCGTTTCATTGATCCGTGATCCTCGCTCCCGGGCGGTGGATTGGGAGGCTCACTTTCTCTCTCGCCCACCTTATACGCCTTCTGCGGGTTTCCAGCAATCTCGGCAAGGGGCCCTTGCCCAGGACCACAAAAACCCGGCACCCCGCCGGGCGGCGGCGGTGCCGGGCTTCGTTGGTGCAGCTTGGGCCGTTTGATGCGGCCGGCACTTGCCCTCCCCTCCCCTACTTCCTGCTCTTATAAAACTGCACCATCTTCAGCACGTCCTGCCACACAAGCCGGCCGATGGGGCCGGAGCTATAGACGGCGACGGCGATGGTCTTGTCGGGCTTGAGGACAAAACCCGTGGCCTGGAGGAAGTCGCGGGCCTCTTCGTAGAAGGCGCCGATCTTGGCCACGGTCTCTTTCAGGTCGAGGCCATAGGCCACCGGGAAGGTGATGCCATGCTCTTTGACCGTCTCCTGGGCCTTCTCGAGGGGGTCCACCGAGGCGGCCACAACGCCGATCCCCTCGTCCTTCAGCTTGCCCGCCTTCGCAAAGGCAGCCAACTGCGCCTTGCAATAAGGTCACCAGTGGCCTCGGTAGAAGAGCAGAACGTTCCAATCCTCTTTCAGGCCATCGGGGAGCTGGAGGGTGCCCCCGTCCACGAGGTTGAGGGTCATATCGGGAAAACGGTCGCCGCTGTCGAGGAGGAAAGAGCCCGCGCGCGTCATGCAGTAGACCTCCTTTCGACTTGCCAAGGAACCTCGGGCCCGCCCCTGGGCGACAGAGTCACCCCTCCCCCGCGGCCCCGCGATGATCCATTCTCTCCGAAGGAACTGAGACCCTTCGCTCGGCTCATGTGACAGCCGTAGCGCCGCCGTCTCGGCGACATCCCCCCACCTAGCCTCCCCCCACGGCTCGACTGAGCCCTCGGCCTGAGCTCGGGCCGAAGGCTCGCCGAAGTCCGGGGGGAGGGAGGAGGGGGGCCGGACGCCAGCGCTACAATCTCCCCCCTCACCTCTTCTTTTTCTTCACGACCTCGCGCACCGCGTCTGCGAGCTCGACGTGGGTTAGGCCGAAGTGGGCGAGGAGCGCCTTCGCCTCGCCCGAGACGCCGAAGCGGTCGCGCATGCCGAAGCGCACGAAGGGGACGGGGCAGTCTTCCATCAGCACCTCGGCCACAGCACCCCCCAGGCCCCCGTAGATGTTGTGCTCCTCGGCGGTCACTATTCCTCCGCTCTCGCGGGCGGCCTCGGCCAGGGTCTCGCGGTCGATGGGTTTGATGGTCGAGAGGTTCACCACGCCCACCTCGATGCCCTCCCCGGCCAGGAGCTCGGCGGCTTTGAGGGCCATGCTCACCATGATGCCCGCCGCCACGACCGTCGCGTCGCGTCCTCGGCGCAGGACCCGCGCCTTGCCCAGGGTGAAGGGGCAGGGGTCGGGGTTGATGACCGGAAATTTGGCCCGGGCGAGCCGCACGTAGCAGGGCCCGACGCGCTCCGCCACTGCCCGGATGGCGGCGGCCGTCTCGGGCCCATCCGAGGGGACGACTACAGTCATGTTGGGGAGAACGCGCATGAGGGCGATGTCCTCGAGCATCTGGTGGCTCGTCCCATCCTCGCCCACGGTGATCCCGGCGTGGGTGGCCACGATCTTTACGTTCAAGGCGGGGACCGCGATGGACTGGCGCACCGACTCCCAGGCGCGGCCTGTGGCGAAGATGGCGAAGCTGCTCGCGAAGACCACCTTGCCCGTCGAGGCGAGGCCCGCGGCGGCGTCCATCATGCCCTGCTCGGCCACCCCCATGTTGAAGAAGCGATGGGGGAATTTCTTGGCGAAGTAGACGGTGCGGGTGGAGCCGCTGAGGTCTGCGTCCAGCACCACGATGTCCTCGCGCTCCTCGCCCAGCTGCGCCAGGGTCTTGCCGTAGACGTCCCGGATGGCGACCTCTTGGGGCTTCTCGGCCGCGGCGGTTGGGGCAGAAGGGCCGGGCTCTGCCATGCGCTCCTCTCCCTACCTCTCCCCGAGCTGGCGAAGCGCCTCGGCCAGCTCCTCGTCGTTGGGGGCGATGCCGTGCCAGTTGGGGGTGTTCTCCATGAAGTCCACCCCCTTGCCCTTCACAGTGCGGGCGACGCCCACGCCAGCGCCTCGAGCACCTGGGCGATGTCGTGCCCGTCCACCTCCCGCACCGCCCACCGGTGGGCGCGCCACTTGTCGGGGAGGGGGTCCAAGTCGATGGTCTCCTTCACGTAGCCGTCGAGCTGGACGCCGTTGAAGTCCAGGATGCCCGTGAGGTTCTCCAGCTTGTAGTGGGCGGCCGACATGGCGGCCTCCCAGGTGGAGCCCTCCTGGCACTCCCCGTCGCTGATGAGGCAATAGACCCGAGAGGGCCGCCCGTCGAGCCTAAGGCCCAGGGCAAGCCCCACCGACTGGGCGAGGCCGTGGCCGAGGGAGCCGGTGCAGACCTCCACCCCGGGGGTCATGCGGCTGTGGCAGTGGCCCTCGAGGATGCCCCCCACCTTGCGCAGGCGGTTCAGCTCGTCGGGGTCGAAGTAGCCGAACTGGGCCAGGATAGTGTAAAGCGCGGGGCAGCCGTGCCCTTTCGAGAGGACGAAGCGGTCGCGGTCGGGCCAGGCCAGGTCCTCGGGGCGGTGGCGGAGCTTCCCGTAGTAGAGGGCCACCAGGATCTCCGTCGCCGAGAAGGAGCCGCCCGGGTGGCCCGCCTGGGCCTTGTGGATCGCCTTGATGGTGGTGACGCGGGTCTGTCGGGCGACCTCCTTGAGGGTCTCGAGGAGGGCCTGGGCGCCTTCCCAGGAGTCGATGTCGAAGGCATCGGCCCGGAGGTCCACCGGGGGTCCACCGCGGGAGTGGTATTTCTCCCAGGGGCGGGATGCGACGAAGAGCAGCCGCTCCGCAATCCGGGCGCGCGTCTTGCGAGAGATCAATTTCAGCGTGCCAGCTTCCAGGGCCATCCTCCCCCTCCCCAGGGTCTCGACGGAAGGAAGCGAGAGCGCCGATTTTTTACCGGCCAGCACAAAAGGCCGACCCAGCTAAATCTTACCCGAGCTGGAATTCCCTCTCAGCTCTGTCAGTCCGAGCGTAGCGAAGAATCTCCCGCCCGCCGTCTCTCCAGGACTTCGAGCCAGCGCTCGAGCTCCCCAATCACCCGCGCGCGGCTCTCGGCGTCGAGGGGGACCATATCTGCCCCCTCCATCCCCTCTTCCCCCGGCTCGCCAGGGGCGCCCACTCCGACCTCTCCCGCCGGCACCTCGCCCGGGGCGACGCGGGCGAGCTCCCACTCGAGCGCCTCCATCCGGGCGGCCAGCGCGGGGCTCTCAGGGTGCAATGAGCGCGCCCTTTTGTAAAGGTCCAGGGCGCGGTCCACCAGGCCGTCCTGGATGTAAAGGTTGGCGAGCGCCTCCACCGTGGCCTCGAACTCGGCCTCTAGGGCTACCCCTTCCGCCTTCTCCTCGGGAGCCGAGGGGGGCGGGGCCACAGGTCCTTCCTCTGCGTCCCGGGAGACAGGAATGGTCTCCAACCCGGGGAGGCCGACTCCCTCCTCCCCTTCAGCCTCAAGGGCTGGCGGGGCCTCCAGCTCCTCCTCCAATACGCTTTCCACCTCGCCAGCGGGCCCGAGGGGAGATTCCGCCTCCCCTGCGACCAAGAGGCTCTCCAGGGCCACCGCATCTTCCACCCCCGCACCCGGTCCAGGGGAAATCCCCTCCAGCTCCCCTCCGACGGCCGCCCCTTCCAGTTCCTCCAGGCGCGCCCTGTAGCGTTCGTTAGCGGGCTCCCGCTCGAGGAGCCTCTCATAGACGCCCATAGCCTCAGCAACGTGTCCCTGTCGGACATAAAGCTCCGCGAGCGCTTCGGTGGGCAGGGGCTCCCCGGCCGGCGGCTCGGCCCCCTCGGCGACCTCGGCCGCATCGGCAACCCCGGTCGCACCGGCGACCCCGGTCTCAGCGAGCCCCTCCGGGGGAGGCAGGGCAAGGGGGGCAAGGGTGGAGGCCCCGGGCTCAAGGAGGGCCAGCCTATCGGCGGCCAGGGCCGCCCGCCCCTCATCCCCCGCCCGTTCGTAGCAGCGGGCGAGCAGGCGCCGGGCGGCCAAGTTGAGAGGGGCCAGCCTCACCGCCCGCCCGAGCTCGGCCTGCGCCTCCTCCCACCGGTCGCTCTCGGCCAGGAGCGCCCCCAGGGCCGCCCCGGCTTCGGCGAAAAGCGGTTGGACCTCCAGGCCCCTGCGGAGGATCCCCTCCGCACGATCGGGCATCCCCGCCCGCCGGTAGAGCCGGGCGAGCGCGAGGAAGAGAGGCGATTGGGGATTTTGCTCGAGGAGGCGGGTGTACTCGTCTATGAGGCGGGCCTCATCCGCAGGCCGGCGTGCCATGAAGCCCTCTCGGGGCGGAGAACATCGGCGATCCCTCCCGCCTCACGCTAGCAGACTCCCCGGCACCGCGCAAGCAGCTCCCGGCGCCGTCTCGAAGGGGTACCCGGCAGTAAAGGGGGCCCGCCCTGCACTGAGTAAGGGGCCCTTGGCGGGAGGCCCTCCATCCCCCATACTAGGGGAGTCCTCCCCAGCCGCGTTTCAACCCAGAGGTCGTTCGTTGCGGAACTCCGCCCGCTTCCTTTTCTTTCTCCTGCTGATGGGGTTCCTACTGCCTGCGCGATCTCTCTCCGGGCGAGCCTTGGAGGCCGAGGGCGGGGAGCGAGCCCCTTACAGGACTTTTCCTCTCTCTGTGGCGGAGCCATCGGGCCTCGCCTACGACCCCGAGCGGGACGCCCTCTGGGTGGTCTCGGACGAGGGCGGCTTCGGCCTCATCTCGAAGGAGGGAAAGCTACTGGAGTGGCACGAGCTGGAAGGAGACCTGGAGGGTGTGGCGCTGGACGCGCGCCGAGGGGTCCTCTACATCGCCGAGGAGCAGACGCGCACCCTCTTCCGCATCCACCTCACGAGTGGCAGGCGCCAGGCGCTGCGCCTCAAGCTGGAGGGCTACCGGGGCCCCGACAACCGGGGGGCAGAGGGGCTCGCCCTCGACCCGGAGAGGGGCCACATCTTCGTCGCCAAGGAGCGGCAGCCCCACTTCACCCTCGAGCTCGACGGCGAGGGCCGGAGGGTGAGGCGGTTTGAGGTCCCCACGGTGGAGGATATCACGGGCCTTTGCTACGATGCGGTCGGGCGGAGGCTGCTGATTTTGAGCCGCGGCTCGAAGCAGGTGATCGCTCTCTCGCGGGAGGGGAAGCCCCTGGGCACCGTGCTCCGCCTCGACTTCCGGGGCGCCGAGGGGATCGCCCTGGACCCGAAGGGCCGGGTGTACATCGCGGTGGATAACAATCTGCCTTGGGGGAACTACATGGCCGTCTTCCCAGAGCTCCTGTCGGAGGGGAGGCCATCGCCGTGAGGCAGAGCTTCGTCGGGGTGGACCTCTCGGGGACGGAGAGGAGGCCATCGGGTTTTTGCCTCCTCCAGGGGAGGCGCGCGGAGACGCGGCTCCTCTTCGCGGACGAGGAACTCACCCGCTCCCTTCCCTCCACCCCGACGGTGATCGTGGTCGATGCCCCTCTCTTCCTCCCCCGGGGGCGCTGCTGCCTGAGGGAGGACTGCGCCTGTCGGAAGGTCGGGGAGGCCCACTTCCGGGCTTGTGACCGCGCGCTCCGGGGGCGCGGCATCCGCTTCTTCCCCATCACCCTCGGGCCCATGCGGCGGCTCACCCTGCGGGGGATGGCGCTCCGGGCGCGGTGGGAGAGCCTGGGCCACCCGGTGCTGGAGGGTTTTCCGGGCGGGGCGC
>JBHIBR010000087.1:0-7298 GCA_046759145.1 Nitrospinota bacterium
CGCGCTGGCGGGAGGCGGCCCCACCTTCCTTCGAGTTCGCGCTCAAGGCCTGGCAGCTCATCACCCACCCGCCTTCGAGTCCCACCTACCGCCGCCTCCGGAAGCCCGTGCCGGAGGAGAAGCGCGAGCGCTACGGCTTCTTCCGGCCGACCCCGGAGGTGGAGGAAGCGTGGGAAGAGGTGGCGGCGGTGGCCCATGCCCTCTGGGGGGAGGTTATCCTCTTCCAGACCCCCGCGAGCTTCCGCCCCACGGCCGAGCACAGGCGGAACCTGCGGCGCTTCTTCCGGGAGGTGAGGCGAGAGAGCTTCCGTTTCGCCTGGGAGCCGCGGGGGGAGTGGACCGAGGAAGAGGTCCTCTCGCTTTGCTCCGAGTGCGACCTACTGCCCGGGGGGGACCCCTTCGCGGGCGGGCTCTATCCCGGGGGGTGGGCCTACTTCCGCCTCCACGGGGGGAGGGGCTACCGCGGTCGATACGGAGAAAGCCACTTCGCCCAGCTCCTCGCCTGGGCCCGGGAGCGGGAGCGCACTTATGTCTTCTTCAACAACCTGGCCATGGCGGAGGACTGCTCCCGCTTCCTCGCCTGGCTCCAGGAGCGGGGGGAAGGGTGAAGGGAGGCGCGGTCCCGATGGCCCGGCGCAGGGCGTAGAGCCGCGCCGCGGCCATGTACGCCCAGGCTCAGTGGTATTCGTGAAAAACTTCGATGACGATGGGCTCCGCCATGGTGGTTCCCTCAGGGTGCGTCTGTGGGAGCGAAGGCATCCCTCTCACTCGCTCCTGGTCCTCCCCTATTCCTCGGGCAAGGGCCTCGGTCGGGGGGCGATAGCGTCCTCCAATTTCATAAGCCTCTCGGCGAGCACCAGCAGCACCCTTTCCTGGAGGTGGTCTCGCCTCCACGGAACCCACAAGCCCAGACCGGCCGATGGAATACCTAGCAGTCGATAAACTCGCTTGAGCCTTCTTGCCGATAGGTGGGTGGCAAGATAAAAAATTGCCACGACTAGGACGAGTGGGAGGATTGACACGAGAAGGCTGGGCTCCGCTGGCTGCATCGCCGGTTCCCTCCTGAGCGCTTCCGATACGCTTCATAGCTTCTTCTGCGAGGGCCAGGAAGTCCTCCCGGAGCCGCAGGGCCGGAGCCCGTTGCCCGGGCCCCGCTAGCCGGCCTGAGCCTCATCGCGCCGGGCTCTTCCTCTGCACGTAGCCGCCTACTCCGTCCCCGGCGGCCGCCAGCACCTCGGCGAGAGAGGCGGGCGGGCCCTGGCCCGCGTACACCTCGTCGGGACAACGGCTGTCCCGCATGTAGGTGCACCCCCCCTGGCAGTGGACGCACTCGATGATCTCCCCCCAGCGTCCCTCCACCGCTTTGCGGGCGAACTCAGGGTCCGCCAACATCCCCCGGGCGACGGAGACGGCGTCCAGGCCCGCCTCCAGGTATGCCTCCGCCTTCTCGGGGCTCGTCACCCAGCCGTTCGCCATGACGGGCAGGCCCGTCGCCTCCCGGATGGCCAGCGCGGCCGGCAGGTAGCGCTCGGGGGGCATGGGGGTCTGGACCTGGCAGTTGCGGGAGAGGTGGATGAGGCTCAGGCCCTCATCCCGCAGGGCGAGGAGGAGAGCGATGGAGTCCTCCACCCCGTAGCCCCCCTCGAAGGTCTCCATCGCGACGTGGCGGTAGAGGACGGGGTAGTCGGGTCCCACCCCGTCCCGGATGGCCCGCACCACCTCCCGGGGGAAGCAGATGCGCTTCCCCAGGCTGCCGCCGTAGCGGTCCCGGCGGCGGTTCGTGGTCGGGCTGAGGAACTGCTGGAGGAGGTAGCGGGTGCCTCCGTGCACCTCGACAGCGTCGAAGCCCGCCTCCTTCGCCCGCCGCGCCGCCCCCCCGAACTCGCGCGCGATGGCCCCCACCTCCTCGGTCGCAAGCTCTCGGGGCACCTCCTCGCTCCCCGGGTGGGGGATGGGGGAGGGGGCCACGATGGGCTCCCCGGTGAGGCCGCTCGAGGTGGTGCGCCCGCCGTGGTAGAGCTGGCAGGCGAAGGCCGCCCCCTCGGCGTGGACGGCCTCCACCAGGGGGCGGAGTTTTGGGATGTGGTCGTCGCGGTGTGCTCCGAGCTGGCGCGGAAAACCCTGGCCCTGCCCCGAGATGTGGGCCGCCTCGGTCATCACCAGGCCCGTCCCGCCCCGCGCGCGGGCCCGGTAGTGGGCGAAGGACCACTCCGAGGGGCTCCCGTCCTCGTTGGCCCGGGAGTTGGTCATGGGGCTCATTGCGAGCCGGTTCCGGAGGCGGAGCCCCGAGACGGTGAAAGGTTCAGCGAAACGGCGCATAGGCTCCCTCCCGGCCGGGGGCCACGCGGCCCTGGGCGGAGAACCAGTTCCCTTGAGCCCCTCTCGGCTGCCGGGGCTCTAACAGAGCAGGTATTCCGCTCCGGCCCGGTGGCCACGCGGCCCCGGGCGAAAAGCCAGTTCTTTTGAGCCCCTCTCGGCTGCCGGGGCTCCAACGGAGCGGGCGTTTTCGCTCCGGCTCGGTAGCCGGGGCGGTGCTCCTCAGCGATCCAGGCGCTTTCGGACGAAGATCTCGTGGGTTCGGCTGTAAAGGTCCCCCCCCAGACGGCCCACGGGCTTGAGCTTGTAGGGGTCGATGACGCCCCCGGCCAGGACCTCGTCGGCCACGTGGAAGAGCACCACCTCGCCGATGACGATGGAGTATCTCGCCCCCGGGTGGCGCCTCCACACCTCCACCAGCTTGCACTCCATGGACACTGGCGTCTCCCGGACGCGGGGGGGCTTGACCTTGACGCTGGGGACGGGGGTGAGCCCTACCTTCTCGAACTCGCTCACCCCATAGTCAAACACCTGCGCCGCCAGGGTGATGGCGTCCTCCAGGCCGTCCACCACCACGTTCACCACAAACTCCCCCGTCTCCTCCACGTTGCGGAGTGTGTCCTTGGGGCTGCCGTCGCGCTTTCGGCCGGGGCCGAACATGATCATGGGGGGGTCGCTGCTGAAGGCGTTGAAATAGCTGAAGGGAGCGAGGTTCAGGGAGCCGTCCTTCCCCCTGGTGGACACGAAGGCAATGGGCCGGGGCACCACCGCGCTCGTGAGCAGGTAGTAGACCTCCCGGCGCTCCATCCTCTCAGGTTCGAATTGCATGCCTCTGCCTCCATGACCAGCCGCGTGGGAACCCCCTCGCTCGCCCTGCAAAGTGGCGCTAAGCTAGCAACTCCGCCCGGGGGCGTCAACGGGCTGGCGGCACGGACTCTCTCGGGGTCCGTGCAGCTTTTTTTCCCGCCTTGCCGTCCCGTTCCCCGATCCGGTAGGCTCCGCCCGAGGGAGGCATAAGGTCCCCCCGCAGGTCTCAGGCGTCCCTCCCTCTGGGGAGGCCATGGAAGAGAGCCTCTGGGAGCTTGCCGAAAGGCTCGCCTCACCCGCTCCGGGGCCGGACAGGGTTCTTCTCCTGCGGGAGGCGGTGGCTCGCCACGTCCGGCCGGGCGACGCCCTCCACTTCGGCACGACCCACTACCGGGCCTACGCCTCCATGTGCGAGCTGGCCCGCCAGTTCTGGGGCCAGGGGCCCCGCTTCACCCTCATCCTCCGGGGTTGCTACGAGGTCCCCATCGCCCTCCTCCACGGCGGCCTCGTCGAGAGGGTCATCACGGGCTACGTGGGGGACATCTACCCGAGCCCCGCCCCCAGCCCCATCGCCGCTCCCCTCATCCTGGAGGGGCGGGTGAGGGTCGAGAACTGGTCCATGCTCACTTACGTGCTCCGCCTCATGGCCGGGGCCCTGGGGGTGGGTTTCCTCCCCACGGGCTCCCTCGCGGGGAGCTCCATGGCGGAGGCGAACGCGGCCGGGGAGACCTTCAAAGAGCTCGAGGACCCCTTCGAGCCCGGTCGCCGCCGGGGCGCCGTGCGGGCGCTCCAGGCTGATCTGTCCTTCTTCCACGCCGCTGCCGCCGACCGGTCGGGGAACGCGCTTTTTGCCCCACCCTACGGAGAGGGGTTCTGGGGGGCGCTGGGGGCCCGCCGGGGGGTGGTGCTCACCTGCGAGCGGCTGGTCTCGACGGAGTTCATCCGCCGCCACAGCCACCTGGCCGGGCTCCCCGCAAGTCGGGTGCTCAGCGTGAGCGAGGTCCCTTGGGGGGCTCACCCTGGGGGCATGATGGTGGCCGGTCTCCCGGAGCTCGAGGCCTACGGGGAGGACTACACCTTCCTCCTCGAGTTCCGCGCAGCCGAGAAGGCGCGCGAGAGCTTCGACGCCTGGGTGCGGGAGTGGGTCCTCGAGCCCGCAGACCGCGGAGACTATCTCGCCCGCCTCGGGCCCGAGCGCCTGGTCTTCCTCCGGGGGAAGAGCCGCGAGGAGGCCTGGCGGGAGCTGCTGCGCCCCCTGCTGGCCCGGGCGGGGGCGAAGGGCGAGACGCGACCCCTCGAGCGGATGGCCGCCGTGGCGGGGCGCAAGGTGGTAGAGCGGGTGCGGGCGGCGGGCTACCAGACCATCCTGGCGGGCGTGGGCGTCTCGAACCTGGCCGCCTGGCTGGGGGCGGCCCTGCTGCGGGAACAAGGCGTGCCCGCCGAGCTCATGGCCGAGATCGGCTTCTACGGCTACCTCCCCCGGCCCGGCGACCCGATTGTGTTCAACCTGGCGAATATCCCCCCCTGCACCCTCCTCACCGACGCCCTGGGCATCCTGGGGGTGCTGGCGACGGGGGCCGAGAACCGCTGCCTCGCCGTGATGGGGGTGGGCCAGGTGGACAGGCGGGGGAACATCAACAGCACCCTCATCCCCGGCCGCGCCTACCTGGTGGGCTCGGGCGGGGGGAACGACCTCGCGAGCGGGGCACAGGAGCTCCTGCTGGTGGGCCAGCAGAGCGCGCGGCGTTTCCTGGAGGAGGTGCCCTACATCACGAGCCCGGGGGGGCGCGTCTCCACACTCGTGAGCGACCTCGGGGTGTTCGAGAAGCGAGGCGGGGAGCTCGTACTGACCGAGTACTTCCCCCTCCCGGGCGAGGAGCGGGAGGTGAGCGTGCGGCGCATCCGGGAGAAGTGCGGCTGGGACCTTGAGATTACCCCCGACCTTCGGCCCGCGCCCGAGCCCTCCCGCCGCGAGGTCGAGATCCTCCGCCTCTACGACCCCGAGGGGTTTTTCCTCGGAGCGTGAGGGCCCTGATGACTCATCCTCAGGCCATGAACCGTCCCCCGTTCACGTCCAGCGTGACGCCCGTGATGTAGCCCGCCCCCTCGCTGGCGAGGAAGAGGATGGCGTTCACGGTGTCCGCCACTTCCGCCATGCGACCCACGGGGACGAGCTTCGCCAGGCGGGCCCGCTGCTCGGGGGGCCGGAGGGCCACCACCCGGTCGGTCTCGGTGGTGCCGGGAGCGACGGCGTTCACGGTGATGCCGAAGGGGGCGAGCTCGAAGGCCAGGTTCCGCGTGAACCCCCCCACACCCGCCTTGGCGGCAGCGTAGGCCAGCATGGAGGGGTGGGTGGTGGTGCGGCCCGCGTAGGAGCCGAGGTTCACAATCCGTCCCCATCGGCGGGCCTTCATCTCGCCCGCCACCTCCCGGGCGCAGAGGAAGGCGCTCCGAAGGTTCAGGGCGATGATGAAATCCCACTCCTTGACCGTGACCTCCTCCAGCTTGGGTTGGCTGAAGAAACCTCCCGCGTTGTTCACCAACACATCCATCAGGCCCCAGCGCGCGCGGATGGCGGCGAAGGTGGCCTTCACCTGTCCCTCCTCCGTCACATCACAGGTGAAGGGAGCCGCCTCCCCCTCCAGGCCCTCGATCCTCCCGATGGCCGCAGCGGCTTCCTCGGCGGTCCCCCCGTCCACATCGATCAGGGCGACCTTCGCCCCGGCGCGCGCAAACGCCTCCGCCGCCCCCCGCCCGATGCCCCGGGCGGCGCCCGTCACCGCCACCACGCGTCCGTGAAAGTCGTACTCCATGCGCCACCCACCTCGTTACGGTAGGACTTGCCAGACTTGCCCTGGAAGAGAACTTCAGGCATTATAATTGCTACCCGCCCGGAGAGGAAGACAGATAAGGCTTTAAGGAGCCGCCTGTTCGCGGTGGAATAAAGCTGCTTGGTTGCCCCCTTTTTGGAAGGAGATGAGGTGATGAGAAGGAAGCTCGCAGCCCTCGCCGTCGCGGTCTCCCTCCTCCTCGGCGCAGGTGCCGCCGCGGCGGGCAGCCGCGATGAGTACGAGCGCCAGAGGAAGGCGGTGGACGGCTTTTTCCTGCGCGTCCTCTACAAGGTGGTCCAGACGCCCACCGAGCTCCTCGACCTCGCCTTCAACTTCTCGGGTCTTCCCTACAAGCGGAGGCAGCAGCTCCTCCTCTCCTTGCCGCCGCTGCCGGACGACGAGGGAGACCCGGACCTCCTCTAGGGGGAAGGCTCAGCCGAACCCCCAGCCCCCCCCGGGGCGAGGTAGCTTTGGGGGAGGGGCGTGTAGCTCAAGTCCAAACCCGGTAGAGCCAGCGCCACAGCCCGGAAGTGGGCGGCGAGGGAGTCCGGGTTTCTGAGCCAGAGGGATTGGGAGTGGCGGGGCGGACGTCCCAGAGGAGGCCGGGACGCCCGGCCCCGTGGGCTCCCTGACTAGGCGGCAGGGACGAAGATGTTGTTGACCAGCGTGAAGAGCACGCCGAGGATGTTGACCCCCAGAGTGGTAAGCATCGCGATGGACACGATGGACACCAGGACCAGGATGAGGGCGTACTCCAGCAAGCCCTGCCCCTCTTCACCTCGGAACCAATCTGCCCCCTGACTCATCACCGGCCTCCTCCTTTACTCCTGCGGGACCGTCGGGCTGGAAGCCGCCTTTCCCTGAGGAGTTCCTCCACATCCCGCGGACATAGCGCGCTCTCCGCGGAGCCCCCACGGCGGCCCCTGGGACGGTGCCCCCGAAAAACATGGCAATGCACATCGCGTGCCGTCGGAGCGACCCCCCCGTCTGCCCTGCATTCCTCCTCCTCCAGGGTGTGGGGCGGGGGAGGCGTGTAGCTCAAGAGGGCGCTCACGTCCCTCCCCGGGCCTTCCGAGCTTGGAGCACAGGGCGCACCCATTGCGCATTATAGGAGCGTGCTGAGATGAGGAGAGGCCGTCAGGTGCGCCCTCCTCCCTTGGCCGGAGGAGGGATTGGGAGTGGCGGGGCGGACGTCCCGGAGGAAGCCGGGACGCCCGGCCCCGTGGGCTCCCTGACTAGGTGGCAACAGGGACGAGGGTGTTGGCGACCGTGGTGAAGACCGCGCCGACGTTCACGCCCAGGGCGGTGAGCATCGCGATCGTCACGATCGACACCAGGACCAGG
>JBHIBR010000088.1:0-7295 GCA_046759145.1 Nitrospinota bacterium
ACCGGCTGAGTCTCCCGGAGGCGACCGGGGAGGCCGCGCGGGGGCTGGCCAGGAAGTTCCCCGACGAGTGGGGGCCCCTCGCGGAGCGGGCCCTCGAGTTCCTCCGGGGCCGCCTCGGGGCCCACTTCCTTGCCGAGGGCTACCGCCCGGACCTCGTCGAGGCGGCCCTCGCGGTCGCGTCGCAGGACGTGGTGGGGATCAAGAAACGGCTGGATGCCCTGGCCGCCCTCGCCCGGACCCCCGAGTTTGACGACTTCGCCCTCACCTTCAAGCGGGTGAGCAACATCGTGGCCAAGTTCTGGGAATTCCTTTCGGAGAGGCGTCCGGAGCTCAGGACGATCTATACGGGCGAGCCCCCGGAGGGCAGGCGCGTAGCTGTGGTGGTCATGGACGTCAAAGAAGACCTCCTGAAGGAGAAAGAGGAAAAGGCCCTGTACGCCGACCTCCAGGCGACTTCGGCGGTGATCGGTGAGATGATCGAGAAGGAAAACTTTGCAGGGGCCCTGGGACAGCTGCCACGGCTCAAGCCCCGGGTGGACGCTTTCTTCGATGCGGTCCTGGTGGACGACCCCGGGGATGAGGCCCGGAAGGAGAACCGCCTGAAGCTCCTCTGGAAGATCGCGCAGCCCGTCTTCCAGATCGCAGACTTCCGGAAGGTAAAATTCGAGCGCGAGATGCCCCTGGAGCGGGCCGGGGTGGAGGGCGGCTGAGGGGGAAGGGGAGCGAGCGATGACGAGGAAGATGGTCTACGCCTTCGGCGGGAGCCTCACCGAGGGACGCGCCGACATGAGGGAACTGTTGGGAGGCAAGGGGGCCAACCTGGCCGAGATGGCGAACCTGGGCATCCCCGTCCCGCCCGGTTTCACCATCACTACCGAGGCGTGCCTGGCCTACCTCGAGCGCGGGACCTACCCCGAGGGGCTCTGGGAAGAGGTGCGGGAGGGGATCCGGAGGCTCGAGCGGGAGATGGGGGCGGAGTTCGGCGGGGAGGAGAACCCCCTGCTGGTGAGCGTGCGCTCGGGGGCGGCGGTCTCCATGCCGGGCATGATGGACACCGTGCTGAACCTCGGCCTCAACGGGCGCACCGTAGAGGGCCTGGCCCGCCGCAGCGGCAACCGCCGCTTCGCCCTCGACAGCTACCGGCGCTTCGCCACCATGTTCGGCGACGTCGTCGTCGGCATCCCGCGCGAGGAGTTCGAGGGGAGGCTCGCGGCCAAGAAGGCGGAGCGGGGGGTCACCAGCGACACCGACCTCGGCGCCGAAGCCCTCTCCGCCCTCGTGGAGGACTACCGGCGTCTCGTCGAAGAGAGGACGGGCGAGCCCTTCCCCGAGGACGTGCACGAGCAGCTCCGGATGACCATCAGCGCCGTCTTCCGCTCCTGGAACAACGAGCGGGCGGTCACCTACCGCCGCCTCCACGGCATCGCCGGCGACGCGGGAACCGCGGCGAACGTCCAGTGCATGGTGTTCGGCAACCTGGGCGAGCGCTCGGGCACGGGGGTGGCTTTCAGCCGCGACCCCGGCTCCGGGGAGAAACGCTTCTACGGGGACTTCCTGCTCAACGCCCAGGGCGAGGACGTGGTGGCGGGCATCCGCACCCCCGAGCCCCTGGACCAGTTGCGGGAGACGATGCCCGAGGCCTACGGGCGGCTGGAGGAGATCAACCAGACCCTGGAGCGCCACTACCGCGACCTGCAGGACATGGAATTCACCATCCAGGAGGGCAAGCTCTACATGCTCCAGACCCGGGCGGGAAAGCGCACGGCCGCAGCCGCCGTCCGGATCGCGGTGGAGATGGTGGAAGAAGGCCTCCTCGACCAGCGGACCGCCCTCCTCCGGGTGGGGCCCGAGCAGCTCGACCAGCTCTTCCATCCCACGGTGGACCCCCGGCAGGGGGTCCGGGTGATCGCCAAGGGCCTGGCCGCCTCGCCCGGAGGGGCGGTGGGGCGGGTGGTCTTCTCCCCGGAGGAGGCCGAGGCGCAGGCCGCTCTGAGGGAGAAGGTGATCCTGGTCCGGAGGGAGACGAGCCCCGAGGACATCGGGGGGATGGCGGCCGCCGAGGGGATCCTCACGGCCCGGGGAGGGACCTCCTCCCACGCCGCGCTGGTGGCACGGGGCATGGGCAAGCCCTGCGTCGTGGGCTGTGAAGCCATTCAGATTCGGGAGCACGAGGGCTGCTTCGCCGTGGATGAGCTGGTGGTCCGCAAGGGCGAGTTCATCACCCTGAACGGCAACACCGGCGAGGTCATCCTGGGGAAGGCGAACCTCATCCAGCCCGAGACCAGCGGCGACTTCGCCAGGCTCATGCAGTGGGCCGATGGGGTCCGCAAGCTCGGCGTGCGGGCCAACGCCGACACCCCCCACGACGCCAAGGTGGCGCGGGACTTCGGGGCGGAGGGCATCGGCCTCACCCGCACCGAGCACATGTTCTTCGAGAGGGGGCGCATCGACGCCGTGCGGTGGATGATCCTCGCCGAGGACGCCGGGGGCCGCCGCGAGGCGCTCGCCCGCATCCTCCCGATGCAGAAAGGGGATTTCCGGGAGATCTTCAAGGTGATGGACGGCCTCCCCGTCACCATCCGCCTCCTGGACCCCCCTCTCCACGAGTTCCTCCCCAAGTCGGAGAGGGAGATCGCCCACCTGGCCGACAGCATCAGAGTCTCCCCCGAGCGGGTGCGCCGGACGGTGGAATCCCACGCGGAGTTCAACCCCATGCTGGGCCACCGGGGCTGCCGGCTGGGGGTCACCTTCCCGGAGATCTACGAGATGCAGACCCGGGCCATCATGGAGGCGGCCTGCGAGGTGAGCGCGGAGGGGAGGAAGGTTCTCCCCGAGATCATGATCCCCCTTGCGGGCGACGGTCGGGAGCTGAGCGTCATGACCGCCCTCGTGCGGCGGGTGGCCGAGGAGGTGCTGAAGGAGAGGGGAATCCGGGTGGACTACCAGGTGGGGACCATGATCGAGCTCCCCCGGGCGTGCGTGCTCGCGGACCAGATCGCCCGGGAGGCGGAGTTCTTCTCCTTCGGCACCAATGACCTCACCCAGACCACCTACGGCGTCAGCCGAGACGACGCCGGGAAGTTCCTCCCCGCCTACCTCGACCAGGGCATCTTCCCCCACGACCCCTTCGTGACCATAGACCGGGAGGGGGTGGGGGAGCTCGTCCGCATCGGGGTGGAGAAGGGCCGCCGCGTGCACAAGGGGATGAAGATGGGCATCTGCGGCGAGCACGGCGGAGACCCGGCCTCGGTGGCCTTCTGCCACGAAGTGGGCCTCACCTATGTCTCCTGCACACCTTTCCGGGTGCCCATCGCCCGCCTGGCGGCCGCCCAGGCCGCCCTCATCGGTCCCGGCTAGGGGACACCCTGTCCCATGGGGGAGGCGAGCCCCGAGGAGCGGGCCTTCATGGAGGAGGCCCTGCGCCTCGCGGCCCTGGCCCGGGGGCGGACGAGCCCCAACCCCATGGTGGGGGCGGTGCTGGTGCGGGGGGGAGAGGTGGTGGGGAGGGGCTACCACGCCCGCGCCGGCGAGCCCCACGCCGAGGTCCTCGCCCTGCGCGAAGCGGGCGAGCGCGCCCGGGGTGCCACCCTCTATGTGAACCTCGAGCCCTGCAGCCACTTCGGCCGCACGCCCCCTTGTGCGCCCCAGTTGGTGGCGGCGGGGGTGGCTGAGGTGGCCTACGGGATGGTGGACCCCAACCCCCGCGTCGCGGGCCGGGGGCTCGCGTGCCTGCGCGAGGGGGGCGTGCGGGTGCGGGGGCCTATCCTGGAGGAGGAGAGCCGCAAGCTGAACGAGTTTTTTGTCAAATACGCCACTACGGGCCTCCCCTTTGTCCTCCTCAAGGCCGCCATCTCTCTGGACGGGAAGATCGCCACCCGCTCGGGGGACAGCCGCTGGGTCACGGGCGAGGAGGCCCGCGCCCTCGTCCATGAGCTCCGCGACCAGGTGGATGCCGTACTGGTGGGAGTGGGGACGGTGCTCGCCGATGACCCCCTCCTCGCCGCCCGGCCCCCGGGCCGCGAGCCCCGCACGCCCCTTCGCGTGGTGCTCGACAGCCACCTTCGCACCCCCGCCAGCGCCCGCGTGTTGACCCCCTCGGGGGGGCCTGCTACACTCTTTGTCGCTTCGCCGGCCGCCCCGGAGGCCCGGGAGCGCGAGCTGCGGGCGCGAGGGGCGGAGGTGTGGCGCCTCCCGGAGCGGGGGGGGCGGCCCCAGCTCGAAGCGCTCCTCCGCCGGCTCGGGGAGAGGGAAGTGGCCTCTATCCTTGTGGAAGGAGGAAGCGAGACCCACGCCTCTTTCTGGGAGCGGGGCCTGGTGGATAAGGCCCTATTTTTTATCGCCCCAAAAGTGGTGGGCGGAAGGGAGGCGCCGGGGGCGGTGGGAGGAGTGGGGATTTCCACGATGGCCGAGGCGCATCGCCTTGAGCGCTTGAGCGTCCGCTGGGTGGGGGAGGACCTCGTGGTGGAGGGCTATCCAAAGGTGAAGAATTCCTAGAGGTTTATGATGGAAACACCATGTTTTCGGGAATAATAGAGGCCGTAGGAGAGGTGGTTGACTTCCGCCCCCTCCCGGGGGGTGCAAGGATCGATGTCTCCGCTCCAGGCCTCTTGGAGGACGCGAAGGTGGGAGAGAGCATCGCGGTGGAGGGAGCGTGCCTCACCGTGGTGGCTGTGGGGCCGGAGAGTTTCGAGGCGGACCTCTCCCCTGAGACCCTCGCCCGCACCCACCTGGGGAGGTTGCGGCGGGGTGCCCGGGTGAACCTGGAGCGCTCTCTGAGGCTCGGGGACAGGATGGGGGGCCACCTGGTGAGCGGCCACGTGGACGGGGTGGGCGCCATCCAGGGGCGAAGGGCTGAGGGGGATTCGGTGCGCCTAACCCTCTCCGCCCCCCCCGGAGTGCTTCGCTACCTCGTGCACAAGGGCTCGGTGGCGGTGGATGGCATCAGCCTCACCGTGGCCGAGCTCGGGAGGGATCACTTCACCGTCGCCATCATCCCCCACACCGCCCGGAACACCACCCTCCTCGCCAAGCCCGTGGGGGCGGCGGTGAACCTGGAGGCGGACCTGGTCGGCAAGTACGTGGAGCGCCTCCTGGGCCCCCGGCTGGAGAGGGAGGAAAGGGGGGAGGAGCCTGGGTGGAGCCTCGACCTCGCGTTTCTCAAGGAGCACGGCTATGCCTGAGGGGGAGGCTGAGAAGAGGAAGAAGGCCCGACGCCCCCGCCGGCGGAAGGGCATCTTCGCCTCCGTGGAAGAGGCCATGGAGGCGGTCCGCCAGGGGCGCGTGGTCATCCTCCTCGACGACGAGGACCGGGAGAACGAGGGAGACCTCACGCTCGCGGCCGAGAAAGTCACCCCCGAGGCCATCAACTTCATGACCAAACACGGCCGGGGCCTGGTGTGTCTCTCCCTCACGGGCCAGCGCTTGGATGAGTTGGGCCTCCCGCTCATGGTGCAGGAGAACCGCTCTCTTTTCGGCACCAACTTCTGCGTCTCCATCGATGCCCGCCACAGCGTCACCACGGGCATCAGCGCCGCCGACCGGGCCCACACCATCCTGACCGCCATCAACCCTAAGACCCGGCCCGAGGACCTGGTGAGCCCGGGGCACATCTTCCCCCTGCGGGCGGTGGACGGGGGTGTGCTCCGCCGGGCGGGCCAGACCGAGGGGGCGGTGGACCTCGCCCGGCTCGCGGGGCTCTACCCGGCGGGGGTCATCTGCGAGGTGATGCGCGACGATGGCACCATGGCCCGGGTGCCGGACCTGGTCAAGGTGGCCAAGCGCCACGGCCTGCTCCTGGTCACCATCAAGGACCTCATCGCCTACCGGATGCACCACGAGCGGCTCGTGGAGCGCGCCGAGGAGGTCAACTTCCCCACCCGCTTCGGCGAGTTCAGAGCCATCTCCTACGAGAACCTCCTCAACGGCGACTGCCACCTGGCCATCGTCAAGGGGGAGATCCGCCGGGATGTGCCCACCCTGGTGCGGGTGCACTCTTGCTGCGTGACGGGCGACGTGTTCGGCTCGCTGCGCTGCGACTGCGGGGAGCAACTCCACAAGGCGCTGGAGATGATCGACGAGGCGGGCCGGGGGGTGGTGCTCTACCTCAACCAGGAGGGCCGGGGCATCGGCCTCAAGAACAAGATGCGCGCCTACCACCTCCAGGACCGCGGCCTGGATACCGTCCAGGCCAACGAGCAACTGGGCTTCAAGCCGGATCTTCGCGACTACGGCATCGGCGCCCAGATCCTGGTGGACCTGGGGCTGGGCCAGATCCGGGTGATGACCAACAATCCCCGGAAGATCGTGGGCCTCGAGGGCTACGGCCTCCACCTGGTCGAGCGCGTCCCCATCGAGACCCGCCCCCAGAAGAACAACATCCGCTACCTTCGGGCCAAGCGGCGCAAGCTGGGCCACCTGCTGGCCAACCTCTGAGGGCCGGGCGCGTGGTGAAGACCATCGAGGGACATCTGGGCGGTGAGGGCCTGCGGGTGGCCCTGGTGGCGAGCCGCTTCAACGACTTCATCACCGACCACCTGGTCAAAGGGGCCCTGGACGCCCTCCAGCGCTGCGGGGTGAAGGAGGAGGCCATCGACCTGGTGCGGGTGCCGGGTTCTTTCGAGATCCCCCCCGTGGCCAAGCGCATGGCGGAGAGCCGCCGCTACGACGCCGTGGTGTGCCTCTCGACGGTCATCCGGGGGGCGACCCCTCACTTCGAGTACGTCGCCACCGAGGTGAGCAAGGGGGTGGCGGCGGTGGCGCTGGAGACGGGGGTGCCCATCGCCTTCGGCGTCCTCACCACCGACACCATCGAACAGGCCATCGAGCGGGCGGGCACCAAGCAGGGGAACAAGGGCTTTGAGGCCGCCCTGGTGGCGGTGGAGATGGCCACCCTGCTGCGTGCCCTCCCGGGGGGGAAGTAGGCCGTGGGGGTACGGCGCCGCGCCCGGGAGGTGGCCCTCCAGATCCTCTACCAGATGGAGGTGGTGGAGGGCAGCCCGGAGAAGGTACTCGAGAGCTTCTGGACCCTCCACCCGGCCGCCCCCGAGGTGCGCGCCTACGCCGAGCGCCTCGCCCGCTCCACCTGGGAGCGGCGAGAGCTCCTGGATTCCCTCATCGCCGAGGCGAGCGAGCACTGGTCGCTTGGGCGCATGGACCTCATCGCCCTCAACATCCTCCGCTTCGCCGCCTGCGAGCTCATGTGCTTCGGGGAGGTGCCGACCAAGGTGGTCATCAACGAGGCGGTGGAGGTGGCCAAGAAGTACGGCACCGCCGACGCCGCGCCCTTCATCAACGGC
>JBHIBR010000089.1:0-7261 GCA_046759145.1 Nitrospinota bacterium
ACTACTCGCCCACCAAGACCATCATGATCCGCTATGACGAATGCATCGGATGCGAACTCTGCGCCAAGGCGTGCATCTCGGCCAACAGCAACTACGAGTGCATCGACATGGTAGAGACCTCCTCCTTCGAGGAAGAGCACGGGAGCACCGTCTCCAGCGGGCTCGTGCGCCGGCCCGTGGAGGAGTACTACCCCATCTACAAGAGGGCCCTGGAGCGGAACCGGGCGGCGGCCTACTAGCGGTGGAAAGAGAAGGGGGGTGAGGAATCGGTGGAACACTTCCTCTGGATCATCTCGAGGCCCGACAACATCCCCATCGTGGGGCTCCTCTTCATCGTGCCCTTCTGCATCTACTTGGCGCTAAGCCAGGCCCGCCGGCACGACAAGCTCATCCGAGGAGGGAAGCGGGACGAGGTCTACGACGAGATGATTCGCTAGCCCGCGCCCCCGAGACTCCCCGGCCCCTCCGGGCGCGCCTCGGGGGGAGGAGGGGGTTTCGCCGGGGGGGAGTCTGATGCTCGCGATCATCGCCATCTCCATCGCCCTGGGCTTCGTGCTCATCCTCTTCCTGAAGAGAACTACCTCCAACATCGCGGCGGAGCCCGGGTTCTACTCGGCCCAAGAAGACCTCGAGACCCGCTCCCTGCGTACCCTCGGGCCAGAGGAGTTTGAGTTCCTCCTCCAGCAGCTGCTGGAGGAGATGGGGCTTCGGGTGATCGAATCCGAGTGGGTCAACGAGCGGGAGATTGACATCCGCGCCCGGAACCCCCAGCCCCTGATCGGGGCGGACTACATCGTCCACGGGATCCTGGTGCCCGAGGGCGAGGTGGTGGGCTCCCCGCGCGTCATCGGGCTGAGCGACACGGTCCGAGCGGAGCGGGCGGCGAAGGGCATCCTCATCACCACCGGTTTCTTCTCAGAAGAGACAGCGAAGTACCAGGAAGGCGCACCCCTCGAGCTCATCAACCTGCCCCGCTTCAAGGAGCTCCTCAAGCAGCACCACATCCTGTGGCCGCTCGCCACGGAGTGAAAAGCAGCCTGTCCTTGAGGATGGAAAGCGGGCGCGGGCCAACCCGCGCTTTGGTGGCGGGTTCCCCTCAGAAGACCCAGCGGAGCAGGACGATCAGGAAGATCGCCCACAGGGCAAGCTGTACCCCGCAGGCGTCCCACCAGAGGTGCTTTCG
Source organism: Nitrospinota bacterium (assembly GCA_046759145.1). Lineage (GTDB taxonomy): Bacteria > UBA8248 > UBA8248 > UBA8248 > JBHIBR01 > JBHIBR01. The sequence continues at coordinate 1,184 of JBHIBR010000089.1, forward strand.
CTCGCGGCTCATGGCGCTCAGATGTTAAACCACGGGGTGACCCAGATGTATTTGATGTTGAAGGCGATGCGGAGGAACATCTTGATCGGCAGCGCCATCATGGTGAGGAACAGGAAGGCCTTCAGGGCGTAGCGCACCACCCCCACATTGCGGTAGCGGGGCCGCCGCCAGAGATACCAGGGCACCGCGCTCAGGTAGTAGAGGAAGATGACCGCCCCCCCGAAGAGGAAGGCCCCCCTCTCCGAGCGGATCCCCACCGCATAGGGGAGATCCACGTTGGTGATGGCCACCACCCGGTGAGGGTCCCAGGGCTCCCAGGGGGCGAAGAAGTTCCACCCCGGCCCCCGCAGGAATACCCCGTTGATGATCAGGGCGATCCAGAGCACAGCGAAGCCGAAGATGAACACCAGGATGGCGTAGCGGCGGTCGCGGAAGCAGTAGTAGCCGCTCCCCTTGGGGTTCACGTCGAGGTAGGGAATGAGCATGAGCCCGACGATGATGAGGCTCGGGAGCACCACCCCCGCGATCCACGGGTCGAAGTAGACCAGCATCTCCTGCAGCCCCAGGAAGTACCAGGGCGCCTTGGAGGGGTTGGGCGTGAGGGCGGTGTTGGCGGGCCGCTCCAGCGGGGCGTCCACCACGATGGACCACACCGAGAGGATGAGCATCACGATGATGGCGCACTGGAACTCGAGCCGGGTGAGATAAGGCCAGACGTGGACCTTGTCGTTCACCCGCTCGAGGCTCATCCGGGCCGGCGCCGGGGGCGGGGGCGCCTGCCCTTTTTGTTCCTCCGTCTTCGCCATCGGGCTCGACCCCTTCTCTCCCGCCTCGGCCCCGGGCCGCAGCCTCACAGGGGCCCCGAGATCCCCCCGTCCTTCCGGATGCGCCAGAAGTGCACGACCATGAAAAGGGAGGCCACGATGGGGATCACAATGCAGTGGAGGACGTAGAAGCGCAGGAGCGTCGGGGTCCCCACGACCGTCCCCCCCAGGAGCAGGGCCCGGGCGTCGTAGCGGGGCGTGATGACTCCCAACTGCTCGGCGAAGGGGCCCTCGTACCCCAGGAAGGGCGTCGCCCGCGCCATGTTCGTCCCCACGGTCACCGCCCAGATGGAGAGCTGGTCCCAGGGCAGGAGGTAACCCGTGAAGCTCAACAGCAGGGTGAGGGTGAGGAGCACCACGCCGACGACCCAGTTGAACTCCCGGGGAGGCTTGTAGGAGCCCGTCATGAACACCCGGAGCATGTGCATCCAGACGGCGATCACCATGGCGTGGGCCGCCCAGCGGTGCATGTTGCGGACGAACATCCCGAAGGGCGCGTCGAACTCCAGGTACTTCATGTCCTGGTAGGCGTACTCCCCCACCGGCCGGTAGTAGAACATCAGCACCACACCCGTCACCACCGTCACCAGGTAGAGGAGGAAGGTCATCCCCCCCATGCACCAGGTGAAGCGGATGCGGATGGCGTGGCGGCGGATCTTGGTCGGATGGAGGTGGAGCCAGACGTTGTCCACCACCATGAGGACGCGGTTGCGGGGGGTGTCCTCGTAGCCGTGGCGGAAGGCGCTCCTCCAGACCTGAGACTCGAAGATCCCCCGCTTGATGCGCTCCGTGTCGATGCGCGGCTTAAAGCGCTCCTTGAGACCGGCCATGGGGTTCTCCCGGGAAGTGGCTCGCGCCCGTCACACCCTGAGGAAGGCGTCCGGGTCATCCCACTGCCCACGTTCGTAACGGAACGTCTTGGACTTGTCGATGAGGAGCTGTCCGTCCTCGGCCAGGGTCACCTTGATTCGCTCCAGGGGGCGCGGAGCGGGGCCCTCGAAGTTGATGCCCGACTTCCAGAAGCCGCTCCCGTGGCAGGGACATTTGAACTTGTTGTCCGAGGCCAGCCAGTTGGGCGTGCACCCCAGGTGGGTGCAGATGGCCAGGAGCACGTAGAAACCCTCGGGCTCGTGGACGATCCACACCCTCTGGCTCAGCTTGTATTTGGTGCTCACCGTGCCCACGGGGTATTCGTCAGGTCGGCCCGCCTTGAACGCCAGCGGCGGCTCAAAGAGAACCCGCGGGAACATGAAGCGCACCATGCCCAGAAGGCCCACCGCCACCGAGCCCAGCACGCCGATCCAGCCGGCCCAGTTGAGGAAGCGCCTCCGGGACATGCCCTGACGGCGGAGGGCCTCCTCCCTGTACTCCCTGGGGAGCTTGAGATCCGGCGGGACGCGATGAACTGGCGGTCGCTTGGGCTCCAGGGTTGGCGTCTCGCGCACTTCCTACCCCCCTGCCTCAAGAAATATCGGCGTCCCCTACGCCTTCCGTAGTCCTAGCAATTCTATGGCTATCCCAGGGCCCTGCCCTTGTCAAGCACCACCCCCGGCCCCCCTTCCAGCCCCGCTCCCTCAGCCGAGGCGAGCCCGGAGGTTCCTCCGGCCGAGCACCTCGGGGTTGACCACGTGGAGGGGACGCTCTCCCCGGAGCACCCGGCACACCTCCCGAGGGGCCCCCTGCTGCCAGCCCACCATGGCCTCCTCGGAGTGCCAGGCGGCGTGGGGGGTGAGGATGACCGTTTCAAACTGCCGCAGCGGGTGGTCGGCCGGCAGGGGCTCGGGGTCGGTGACATCGAGGGCCGCCCCGGCGATCCACCCCTCCCGGAGGGCCTCCACCAGGGCCTCGGTGTCCACGATGGGCCCGCGCGCGCAGTTCACGAGGAAGGCGCTCGGCTTCATGGCGCGGAGCTGCTCTCGGCCGATCATCTTCCGGGTCTCGGGAGTCAGGGGCGGATGGATGGAGACCCAGTCCGAGCGGCGCAGCAACTCGGGGAGCTCCACCTTACGACCGGGGACGTCGGGGAACTGCCCCTCCTCGATGTACGGGTCGAAGAAGAGCACCTCCACCAGGAAGGCCGCCATCCTTCGGGCGACCTGGCGGGCGACGTTCCCGAAGCCGACGAGGCCGAGCACCTTCCCCACCATCCGGTAGATGGGCTTCCCCGCCGTCACCTTCCACTCCCCCCCCCGCACCCGGTTGTGGAAGAAGGCCACCTTGCGGGCGAGGTTCAGAAGCATGGCCGCCGTGTGCTCGGCCACCTCGTAGATGCAGTAGGTGGGGTTGTTGGTGACGATGATGCCCGCCTCGGTGGCGGCGGCGACGTCGATGGTGTCCACCCCGATGCCGTAGCGGGCGATGATCTGGCAGCGGGGCATCTCCACCATGTCGCCGGCCGTGATGGGCCCGGCGTAGGTGTTGAGCAGGGCAATGCAGTCGCGCGCCTCGGGGAGGAACTCCGGCGGCTTCTTCGTCTGAAGAGCCACAAGCTCCGCCCCCACCTCGGAGAGGGCCCTCCGCTCGAAGTCCACCGAGTCCCACTCGTAGTCGGTGAGGACCACCTTGCGCATCCTGGCCATCTCCTTGGCCTCCCCCTGCCGGGCCATGCAAACAGAAACGTCAAAATCATGCTATCGGGAGGCCGGGCAGGCGGTCAAGACAGCGGCCTCCTTGACCCCCCACGGGGCCCGTGTTAGAAAGGGCTGTGATCCCAGCGTGCGGAGGAGAGGGGACTATGCTGAAGGTGAAGCCGGAGGTGGACGCCCAACGTCTGAGCCTCGAGGACTCTTCCCTCATCGTCTTGGACGTCCAGGAGCGCCTCATGAACGCCATGCGGAAGGACGTGCGAGACCGCGTGGTGGCCCAGATCCGCATCCTCATCCAGGCGGCCGACCGGCTCGGATTGCCCATCCTCCTCTCAGAGCAATATCCCCAGGGGTTGGGCAGCACGCTGCCCGAACTCACCGAGGTGTTGCCAGAGTACACCCCCTTCACCAAGCTCTCGTTCAGTTGCTGCGGCGCCCAGGGCTTCCTGGGGCGCCTCAAGGAGATGGACCGTCGCCGCGTCCTGCTGTGCGGGACCGAAACCCACGTGTGTGTCTACCAGACCGCCCTCGACCTCCTGGCCGAGGGCTACGCCGTCCACGTGGTGAGCGATGCCACATGCTCCCGCACCAAGGAGAACTGGCGGACGGGCATCGCCCTGATGGACCGGGCCGGGGCGGTGATCACCTCCACCGAGACCGCCCTGTTCGACCTGCTCCGGGAGGCGGGCACGGACGACTTCAAGTTCATCTCGAAGCTCGTCCGCTGAGTTTCGCCCCCGCGGGAGGAGCGCTCGCCGGGATGGAAAGACGGCCCGCCCGGCGGCTCCTCTCGGCCAGTTGGCGTCCCCGACTCCGCCCGCCGGGAGGACCCCTTTGAGGGAAGGGAGGCCCGCGCTCGCTATCCTGTTCGGGGGGCGCTCGGCGGAGCACGAGGTATCGTGCGCCTCCGCCGCCTCGGTCATGGCCGTGGTGGACCGCGGCCGCTACGACCTTTATCCCGTCTACATCGGCCGGGATGGGGAGTGGCGCTTGCTCCCCTCCCCCGAGGCGGCGCCCAGCGAGGGACGGCCGGTGCTGCCCCCCGGGCAGCCCACCGAGCGAAGGCTCTTGAGCACCCAGGGAGAGCCCCTCTCTCCCCCCCTGGACATCGTCTTCCCCCTCCTTCACGGGACCTACGGAGAGGACGGCACCCTGCAGGGACTTATGGAGCTCGCGGGCATTGCGCTGGTGGGCTCGGGCACCCTGGGGGCCGCCCTCTCCATGGACAAATCCATCGCCAAGGTCCTCTTCGCTGCGGCGGGCATCCCCGTGCTGAGGGCGCGGGTCATCCGAAAAGGCGAATGGGTGGCCGACCGGGGAGGAGTGACCGACTCCCTCGTGCTGGACCTCCCCTTCCCCCTGTTCGCGAAGCCCGCCCGTCTCGGCTCCAGCGTGGGGGTCCACCGGGCGGACAACCCAGAGATGCTGGGCTGGGCGGTGGATGAAGCACTCGCCTACGACCCCAAGGTGCTGGTGGAAGAGTGCGCCGGCGGGAGGGAGGTCGAGTGCGCCATCCTGGCGAGCCTGGACGGGGGGCCGCCCATCGCCTCGCCCCTGGCGGAGGTCCGGCCCAAGCGCGGGTGGTATGACTACGAGGCCAAGTACACCGAGGGGCTCACGGATATTCTCATCCCCGCTTCCCTCCCCGCGGAGGTGGAGGCCCGCATCCAGGAGCTGGCCCGCCGGGCCTTCGCCGCCCTCGACTGCGCGGGCTACGCGCGGGCGGATTTCTTCTACCGGGAAAGCGCCGGCGAGGTGTTCCTGAACGAGGTGAATTCCATCCCCGGTTTCACGGCCACGAGCGTCTTCCCCCGGCTCATGGCGGCGGCGGGCATCCGGTACGCCGAGCTCGTGGAACGTCTACTGAGGCTGGCCCTGCTCCGTCAGCAGGAGGAGAAGGGCCGGCGCTTCTCTCGTTAGGAGGACCCCATGAGTTGGCTCGGCCTTAGCCTCCTGGGTTTCGTTGCCCTGCTCGTCTTCCTTGCCCTACTCGGTTTCCTGAGCGCCGTCTTCCTCCTCACCCTCATCTTCGGCGTCGTCTTCCTCCTCACGCTCATCTTCTACGCCATCCGCTGGTACGAGGTGGGCCGGGCGCCCGAGGCGAGGGCGCGCCTGCGGGACATCTCCTGGCGGGCCGTCTACCAGTTCTTTCTCGAGTACCTGGCCCAGCTCGGGATGCTGGCGCTCTGGGTCGCCGACGCCGTGGCGAGCGCCTACCGCAGGTTCAGGCCGCGAGAGAAGCAAGCTACGGAAGAGGCTCCTGGAGAGCGGCCCGCCCCCGCCATCCTGGTGCACGGGCTCGGGATGCGGGGGCTCACTCTCTGGCCCCTGGGTAGGCGCTTGCGGCGGGCCGGGCGGCGCGAGGTGCGCTACTTCACCTACGGCCGACCCGCCCGGCACATCCCCGGCTACGCCGAACAGCTAAAGGAGGCGGTCGATGGGGTCCTCCGGGAGGGTGCCTCCGAGAAGGTGGACCTCTTCTGCCACAGCATGGGAGGGCTGGTGGCGCGCTTCTATGTGAGCTTCCTCGGCGGGGCGGAGCGCGTCGCCCACCTGGTCACCCTGGGCACCCCCCACGGGGGAAGCGGCCTCTGGTGTTTCTCCCTCACCGCCTCCGGCCTGGACCTCAAGCCCGGGAGCCCCCTCCTGGAGCGGCTGGAGCAAGCGGG
>JBHIBR010000090.1:0-7256 GCA_046759145.1 Nitrospinota bacterium
CAGGCTCAGCATCGTGGTGCCCGTCTTCAACGAGGTGCGCACGGTGGGGGCGGTTCTCGAGGCCGTCCTCGCCGCCCACGCCGCCGGCCTTGAGAAAGAGCTCATCGTGGTGGACGACGGTTCCACAGACGGCACCCGCGAGCTCCTCCAGGCTCTCCCCTTCCTGACCCCCCCGCATCAGCTTCTCCTCCAGCCCGGGAACCGGGGCAAGGGGGCGGCCCTTCGGGCGGGCTTCGCCCGGGCCACGGGCCAGGTGATCCTCATCCAGGACGCTGACCTCGAGTACGACCCGAAAGACTACGAGGCCCTCCTGGGGCCGATCCTGGAGGGGAAGGCGGACGTGGTCTACGGCACCCGCTTCGGGGGATTTCCGCACAGGGTGCTCTACTTCTGGCACATGGTCGGGAACAAGTTCTTGACCCTCCTCTGCAACATGCTCACCGACCTCAACCTCACGGACGTGGAGACGGGCTACAAGGTGTTCCGGGACTACGTGGTGCGCTCCTTCGTGGTGGAGTCGGACCGATTCGGCTTCGAGCCCGAGGTGACCGTCAAAGTGGCGCGGAAGGGCTACCGCATCTATGAGGTGCCCATCACCTACGCCGGGCGCACCTATGCCGAGGGCAAGAAGATCACCTGGCGGGATGGCCTCGCCGCCATCTACCACGTGGTGCGCTTCCGCTTCTTTGGAAGCCCCCGGGGGAAGGTGGCGGGCCGTGCCACCGTGAGCAAGAGGGAGGAGCGTCCCTCTTCCCCTTCGGAGCGCTGAGGACCCGAGACGGGGCTCCCCCTCACCTTCCCAGCTCCCCCGCGTCGGCGAAGCTGTAGTGGTTGCCCGCTCCCACGATGATGTGGTCGAGGAGGGGGATGCCGATGAGGCGCCCCGCCTCGGCGAGGCGCCGGGTGAGGGCCCGGTCGTCGTCTGAAGGGGAAGGGTCTCCGCTCGGGTGGTTGTGGGCGCACACGATGAAGGCGGCCGATTCCCGGATGGCGGGGGCGAACACCTCCCGGGGGTGGACGAGGCTCTGGGTGAGGGTGCCGCGGGTGACGGTGAGCTCCTTGAGGAGGCGGTTCTTGGCGTTGAGGAGCAGGATGTGGAACTCCTCCTGGGATTTTGGGGCGAGGGAGGGGACGAGATAGGCCGCCACCTCGCGGCTCGAGCCGAAGGCGGGGGCCTCCTCCCCCACGCCGCGCATGAGGCGGCGCCCCAGCTCGAGGGCGGCCTTGACCTGAACCGCCTTGGCGAAGCCGATCCCCGGCGTCTTGGAGATCTCGGCCACGCTTGCCCGCTCGAGCTCCTCGAGGCTGCCGAAGTCGGCGAGGAGCCGCATCGCCAGGCCGAGCGCGCTCGCCCCCGCTGAGGCGTCCCCTGTCCGCAGGAGGATGGCCAGAAGCTGCGCCTCCGAGAGGGCGCCCGGCCCCAGGCGCGCGAGCCGCTCCCGGGGTCGCTCCTCCGAGGGCCACTCCCGGATGGGGCCTTCGAAGGCGGGCCGGTGGGTTTCCTTGCGTTTCCTTCCTTCCCCCTTTGGGCCTCTGAGCTCGTCGCTCATTGGGCCTCTCCCCTGGCAAGCCGAGCGGAGCGGGAAGCGCACCGGGGCCCATCCCCCTCCAACCCCAACCGCACCTGGAAGTCGGCCACCGTCTTCTCCAGCCCTTCGCGGAGGGGCGTCCGCGGCTCCCAGCCCAGCAGCGAGCGAGCACGGCTGATGTCGGGCCGGCGCACCCGCGGGTCATCCCGGGGGAGGGGGAGATGGGTGATGGGGCTTTTGCTCCCGGACCGCGCGGCCGGCGTAACTTCGAGGACCAGCCGCGCCAGGTCGAGGATGCTGAACTCCTCCGGGTTGCCGAGGTTCATCGGTCCACCGAGCGCGGGTTCGGGGAAGTCCACCCGTTCGGTGGACCGATCCATCAGGCGCAAGAGCCCCTCCACCATGTCGTCCACGTAGCAGAAGCTGCGCGTCTGGAGGCCGTCGCCGAAGATGGTGAGGGCTTCCCCCCGGAGGGCCTGGCCGATGAAGGTCGGGATGGCGCGGCCGTCATCCAGGCGCATGCGGGGGCCGTAGGTGTTGAAGATGCGGGCAATGCGCACCCGAAGCCCGTGGGCCCGGTGGTAGGCCATGGTCAGGGCCTCGGCGAAGCGCTTGGCCTCGTCGTACACCCCCCGGGGTCCGATGGGGTTCACCCGCCCGAGGTAGTCCTCCCGCTGGGGGTGGACCTCGGGGTCTCCGTAGACCTCCGAGGAGGAGGCCAGGAGGAAGTCTGCCCCCTTGGCCTTGGCGAGGCCGAGGGCGTTGTGGGTGCCGAGGGCCCCCGCCTTGAGGGTCTGGATGGGGTAGCGCAGGTAGTCAGCCGGGCTCGCGGCGCTGGCGAGGTGGTACACCTGCTCCACCGGGCCCGGCGCCTCCAGGGGGCAGGAGATATCGTGGGGGATGAAGGTGAGGCGTCGAGAGTCTCCGCCCGCGGCGGAGAGGTTCTCCCGCGAGCCCGTGAGGAGCGAGTCCACGCACAGGACCTCGTCCCCCCGGGCGAGGAGACGGCCCAAGAGGTGGGAGCCGATGAAGCCGGCCCCGCCCGTCACCACCACCCGCATCGGGCTCACCGACCGCGTGGTCCGCCCCGGGCGTCCGGCGCCGCGGGCTGCACAGTCACGGGCGGCCGACCCACGCTGTGGTACTCGAACCCCAAGCGCCGCATCTGGTCCGGGGAGTAAATGTTGCGCCCGTCGAAGATCAGCGGCTGGCGCAGGAGGCGCCGGATGCGCTCCAGGTTGAGCTGGAGGAACTCCCGCCACTCGGTCACCACCACCAAGGCGTCTGCCCCCTCGGCAGCCTGGTAGCTGTTCTCGCAGAAGGAGACCTCCGGCATGAGGGCCCGCGCCTTCTCCATGGCCACGGGGTCGTAGGCCCGGATGGAGGCGCCCTCGGCGCGGAGGAGGCGGATGAGCTCGAGGCTCTTGGCCTCCCGCAGGTCGTCGGTGTTGGGCTTGAAGGAGAGGCCGAGGATGGCGAGCGTCCTCCCGGACAAGGGGTTGAGCCTCCCTTTGATCTTCTCCACCAGATGGGGGACCCTCTCCTGGTTCACCCGGATGACCTCCTCCAGCAGCCCGAAGGGATAGCCCAGGCGCCGCGCGCTTGCCGCGAAGGCCTCGGCGTCCTTGGGGAAGCACGAACCCCCGAACCCCAGGCCCGCCTCCAGGAAGCTCTCCCCGATCCGGGCGTCCGCGCCCATGGCCTTGGCCACCACCCGCACGTCCGCCCCGGTCCGCTCGCAGAGCTCGGCGATGGCGTTGATGAAGGAGACCTTCGTTGCCAGGAAGGTGTTGGAGGCGTATTTGACGATCTCGGCGGTGGGCACGTCGGTGATGATCATGGGCCGCTCGAGGGAGCGGTAGAGCTCAAGCAGCTTCACTGCCACCTCCTTCGTGGGCGCGCCGATGACGATGCGGTCGGGGGCGAGGGTGTCCTGGATGGCGCGGCCCTCCCGGAGGAACTCGGGGTTGCTCACCACGTCGAACTCGACGGGGGCTCGTTTGCCCTCCTGGATGGTGCGGGCGATGAGGTCCCCGGTGCCCACGGGGACGGTGCTCTTGTTGACCACGATCTTGTAGCCGTCGAGGGCCTCCGCGATGGCCCGGGCGACGGCCTCCACCTGGGAGAGGTCGGGCTGGCCGTCCTCCCGGGGGGGCGTCCCCACGCAGATGAAGATGATCTCCGCCCGCCGCACTCCCGCGGCCAGGTCGGTGGTGAAGGTGAGCCGGCCCTCCTCGCGGTTGCGCCTCACCATGGGCTCCAGGCCCGGCTCATAGAGAGGCATCTCCCCCCGGTTGAGGGCGTCCACCTTCTCCTGGGCGATGTCCACGCACACCACCTCGTTCCCCAGGTCCGCGAACACCGCCGCCGTCACCAGCCCCACGTAACCCAGCCCGACAACGCAGAGATTCAAGGTTTCACCCCCATGTGCCCCGGTCCGCGTACATCTTCTGATAGTAAGTCTGGAACTCGCCTCCCTTCACCTGCTCCCACCAGCTGCGGTTCTCCCGGTACCAGCGCACCGTGGCCTCACGGCCACAAGAGAGGACCGGCTTGTTGGCGACGGGGACGAGCTGCTTGGCGCCGGTGTAAGTGAGGGGGCGCAGACGCATACCCCGCCGGCCGCTCAGGATGAGGCCCTTCATCGGATGCGGCTCCTCGCGGGGGACGGCCTACGGGATACCGCAAAGGTTATCCCCCATTTATCCCGAAGCCCTGCCCCTGTCAAGGCGCGATGGGGAGCCCGAAGAGGCCCTCCTCCCCCGGCTCGGTCCGCCGGAAGCGCAGCTGGGGCACCCGCTCTCCCTCGAGCACGCCCACCAGGTTGAAGGTGAGGAAGATGCGGGTGTCGTCCTCCAGGTCCTGGACGGTGAGGCCGACCCCCCAGCAGCAGCCCTGGTAGTGGACGCGGCCTGTCCGCTCCAGCACGACGTGCTCCTCGCGGTTGATGCGGGTGAAGTACTCGAAGAACCACTTCTTGAAGAGGCTGAAGCCACCCCCCAGGTTGACGTCATCGCGGGCGGGTTCATCCTTTATGGCGCGCGCCCACTGGCGCTGCGCTTTGAGGTACCAGAATTTGCCGCCCCGCAGCTCGAGGTTGAGGGTGTAGTCGCGGATCTCCTCGTCATAGACGTCGTAGTTGGCCCGGGCCGAGACCTCCGCCCAGGGGAAGGGCCGGGAGAGGGCCTCGAAGTCGATGGGGCCGAAGGGCCGCCTCTTACCCCGGGTCCCGGGGTCCTCCCTGCTGAGGGGCTGCGTCCTGCGGACTTCGGCGACGTCGTAGCTCTGGGAGAGCTTCACCCGCAACAGCTCGCGCGTCTGGAAACGGTCCTCGACCCGGATCTTCCCGAGGAAGCGGTTGGTGAGGGCGTAAGTGAGGGTGTTGGCGTCCTCGATGCTGTCCACCCCGTCGATCGGGATGATGAAGCGGCGGTCCTCGGAGTCCATGGCGGGCCGGTAGGTATAAGTGAGGGAGGGTGTGATGAGGTGCTTGAACCCCTGGAGGGGTCCCAGCTCGAAGAGGAACACCCCCGCCACCTTTGGCCCCTCGGCCGTGATCTTCGCGTCCCAGGACTCGCGAGAGAGGCCCACGTCCCTCACCTCGTTGCTCCCCTTGCGCGCCCGCTGCTTTGTCCAGTAGGTCTCCCGCACGCCGACCTCCGGGGTGAGGGAGATCCAGGGGCGCGGGGTGAGCGGGAGGGAGAGGCGGGGCTCGATGTCCAAGCGGTCCAGCGAGACGTTCAGCTCCCCCTCGCGCTTGCGGAGGCCCGCGTAGGTGCTCGTGAGGGACCAGCGCAGGGGAGTGGAGGGGATGACCTCCTGGGCCACCTCGAAGCTGAGCTCGGGGAAGCGCTCGAGGACCTGGTCGCCGCTTTCCTGGAGGCCCTCCTGCCGCCGGCCGGTGAGGCGCAGGGTGCGGGCCCCGAAGGTGCGGGTGAAGGTGAAGTGGGAGTCGGTGTTGCGCCGGGTGCGCAGGAGGAGCTCCTCTTCCAGCTCGCGGTCGAAGCGGGTGCGGTTCACGAAGTCCGCCACCATGTCGAGGCGCGTCCCGGGGCCGAACTCCTGCCGGTGGCGCCCCTCGACCTTCCAGAAGTCCCCCCCCAGGATCATGTCCCGCAGGAAAGAGGCCCGGACCTCTCCCTCCGTCTTCTCGCTCAGCTTGTAGCGGGCCTCCCCCACCCAGCGCACTCCCCGCTCTTCCATGAGGTCCGCCCCAAGGGTGAAGTCCGCCCAGTCGGTCACCGCCCAGAAGAAGCGGGGCTTGATGAAGAGGCCGTCCTTGCTTTTGCGGCCGAACTGGGGGATGAGGAAGCCCGTCGCCCGCTTGGTCTTGATGGGCACGATGAGGTAGGGGAGGTAGGCGACCGGGACCTCCTTGACCCAGAAGGAGGGGTTCCAAATGTAAGCGTAGTTCTCGATGTGGATGAGGGCGCTGGTGGCGGCGAAGGACCAGTCCGGGGAGTCCCCGGCGCATGAGGTGATGATCCCCCGCTCCACCTCGAATTTGTCCTCGCTGATCCTGCGGATCCGGCGGCCCTGGACGTAGTAGAAGGCGCCGACGTAGCCCCGGGCGTTGAAAAACTCCCCCCGCTGGGTGTCCAGGTTGAAGGTCATCCGGTCGGCCAGGAGGCGGTCGTTCGGGGTGGAGAAGACGACGTTCCCCTCCGCCACCCCGTCGCGCGTCTCGGTGTTCACCTCAACCCGGTCGGCCTGAAGGCGCTGGCCGAGAAAGCGGAGGTCCACCGAGCCCTCTCCGATCACGAGCTTGCGCTTTCGGTCCTCCCGAAGGGTGTCGGCCGAGATCGCAATGGCCGCCTCCGGCTCTTGGAAGAAGCGGAGGATCTCGGGCAGCCTTCCGGGGATCCGAGGCCTCCCGGGGGATGGGGCCTGGGCGCGGCCCGGGGCGGGGGTGGCCGCCAGCAGACAGGGCGCCAGGAGAAGGAGGACAAAAGCGCGCAACGCTCTCCCGGACAGGATGACCCCCCGCTCTGGCCCGCCCCGCCGCCCGGGACGAGACGGACGATGATTGGTGAGCCGAAGTAGGGGCAGAGGAGGGCCACCGGGAAGATAAAACCACAGAGCGGGCGGGTCAAGGTGAACGGGCAGCGCCCGGCGGTCTGAGGCGCAGGGAGAAGGAGAGGTCCTTTTGCGCCGACCCGCCGGCTAGGGGAGGGGAGAGCCCGCCGGCTCCTCTTTCCCTTCTTCGTCCGGTGGGAGCTCCGGCCGCATGGCCCTCCGCCACCGGTGGAGCACATGTTCCACCGGGCCCGAGCAGACGTAGACCGAGAAGATGAGGAAGGCAGCCACCTGGGGGATGGCCGCCACCAAGAGGAGGAGGAGCACCGCGCTCACGAGCAGCCCGAAGGGTTTTCTCCGGCCCAACTGGAGCTGCTTGAAACTCCGGTAACGCAGGTTGCTCACCATCAGGAAGGCCAAGAGGTAGGCCGCCAGCGCCACGGGGAGGGGTTTGAAGGTGAGGGGGATCTCCGGGCTTTGTGACAACCACACCGCCGAGCCCACCAGGCCCGCAGCCGCCGGGATGGGGAGCCCCAAGAAGTCCGACCCGCCCGCACCCGACCGGGCGCGCACGTTGAAGCGGGCGAGCCTGAGCGCCCCGCACGCCGCGAAGAGGAAGGCGGCAAGCCAGCCGATGCGCCCGGAGGGCTGGAGCGCCCAGCGGTAGAGCAGGAGGGCTGGGGCGAGGCCGAAGGAGACGAGGTCGGCCAG
>JBHIBR010000091.1:0-7214 GCA_046759145.1 Nitrospinota bacterium
CTTCAGGCAGGGGGCGATGGCGTCCTTCATCCCTCCCGCTCTCCAATGAGAAAGCCAGGGCAAATCCACCTCAGTATGTTGCGGCCCACGTTGCCCTTGCAGCGGGGCTCCCGTCCAGACCCGCCCCTGTCTGGCCAGCGAGGTAGAGGGTCTTGCCGGCGAGCACCGCCTGGGAGTAACGCCCCGGGGCGGCGGTGGGCTGGGTGGTTCGAAAGCGCCGGTGGGCCATAGCTCAGTCCTCCCCCGAAAGGCACGTCTGGCCGCCGAAAGGGAAGGCAGCCCTGGGTCGCCCCCGGGCCGGGTGTATGCTATAGAGAAGACGAGCTGTACCCCCCCGGGAGCTATCCCATGGGATGGTCCTTCCGCATCTTCACCCTCTTCGGCATCCCCATCAAGGTCCACTTCACCTTCCTCCTGCTCCTCGTCTTCCTCGCCTTCTGGCCCCGGGGGGAGGCCGCCCAGGCGGCGTCGGCCTTCCACACGGTGGCCTCGGTGCTGCTCATCTTCGCCTGCGTCCTGCTGCACGAGCTGGGACACAGCCTAGTGGCGAAGTCCTTCCGCACCCCGGTGCTGGACATCACGCTGCTGCCCATTGGCGGTGTGGCGCGGATCGAGGAGCTGGGCGAGAAGCCCTGGCAGGAGGTGGCCATCGCGGCGGCGGGGCCGGCGGTGAGTTTCGCCCTGGCGGGCGCTTTCTACCTCTTGGTCCGGGCCCCGGCGGACCACCTCCGCATCCTCACGGGCAACTACCTGGTCAATCTCTACACAATCAACCTGATCCTGGGGCTGTTCAACCTCCTGCCGGCGCTGCCCATGGACGGGGGGAGGATCCTGCGGGGGCTGTTGGCCGCGCGGCTCAACCTTGTGCGGGCGACCCACATCGCCACCGCCATCGGCAAAGGGTTGGCGCTGGTGATGCTTTTCGTTGGGGTCTTCTTCAACTGGTGGCTCGCCATGATCGCCCTGTTCATCTACCTAGGCGCCGAGGCCGAGGAGCAGGGCGTCGCCCTGCGCCGCACCCTGGCCCGGGTGTCCGCCTCCCGCGCCATGCTGACCCCCGTCCGCTCCCTCTCGCCCACCATGCGCTTGGCGGAGCTCAGGGAGCTCTTGCGCCACAGCGCCCAGATGGACTTCCCCATCCTGGAGAGGGGGCACGTGGTGGGCCTCCTTGCCAAGGACGCCATCCTGAGCGCCCTCTGCGAGAAGGAACCCGAGGTTCCCATCAGCGAGATCATGGACCGCCGCGTCGTCTCAGCGCGGGAGACCACCCCCTTGGACCATCTCTACCAGCACATGCGGCGGCACCAGCTCTCCCTCGTCCCCATCCTCCGCCGCGGGGAGCTGGTGGGCCTCCTCACCCTGGAGCAGATCGGCAAGTACCACCTGCTCTGCGGGACGGGAAAGAGGGCGGAAGAGGTGGCGGGGCTTGAGGAGATCCCCCCCGGCGAGCGGGCGAGGGCGTGAAGGGCCCTCCTCCCGCCCGCCGGCGGAGCAGGCGGCCTCATGGCTGCCGGTCGCTTGGAGGTGCGCTAGTTCTTCTTCGCCAGCTGCGCGGGCTCGATGATCCCTGCGAGCCGGGCCGCCTCGACCAGCCGGGCGTAGAGCGAGCTGTCCACGGGCACCAGCTTCTTCCAGCCATAGATGTTGCGCAGGATGGCGTTCTTCTCCGGCCGGTTGAGCTTGGCGAGCGCCGCCCGGGTCTTCTCCTTGGCCCGCCCGGAGAGGTTTCCCGCCAGCGCTATCCCGTGGGAGGGGACGGGGCCGTTCTCGGCGAGCACGCGGATCTTCGCCCTTTCCGCTGGCGTGAGGAAGCGAGCTGGGGCGAACTGGGAGGCCGCGGCGGCGTCCGCCTGGCCCGAGACGAGCGCCCGTAGCGCCTGCTCGTAGCCCCCGGCGAAGAAGACCCGCTTGAAGAAGCTCCGGTGCTCATCCACGCTCTTGAAGAGCCCCTTCCGGATCATGAGTTCGTTCGGAAAGAGGTAGCCCGAGGAGGAGAGAGGGTCAGTGAAGGCCATCGTCTTTCCACGCAGGTCCTGGAGCTTTCGGATGTCGCTCTCGGCCCGGACGAAGATGCGGGAAAAATAGAAGGGCCTTCCGCCCCGGTCCACCGCCATCACCATCTCCGCCCCCGCCAGCCGCTGGGCGAGGGCGTAGGGGAGGGAGGGCAGGAAGGCCATCTGCGCGTGGCCGGCCCGCATGGCCTCGATGATGCCGGCGTAGTCGGCGGCCACGAAGGTGCGCACAGGAAGGCCCAGCTCCGCTGCGAGATAGGTGGCGAAGGCTTTGGTGTTGAGCTCGAGCTTGACTGGGTCCTCCTGGGGCGTGAAGGCGACCACGAACTGCTTGAGGTCCGAGAGCTCCTTGCCCGCACCGGGAGCGTGCGGAGGAAACGCGAGAGCCAGGGCGGAAGCCAGAAGCAACGCCAGCAAAGGCCCGGGAGCGCGCAGGGGAGAGCGTACTCTCTCGCCTCCCCGAACCCTCCCTTCCTGGCCGAATCTCCCCCCGAGTGGCTTGAAGGTCATGATGTTTCCCTCCTCTGAATGTTCCCCCAAAGTGACGTGGCAGTACATCCGCCTGTTGCTTGATATATCAATCCTACGATTGGCATGTCAATCAAAAAATAGAGCTCTTCAACGGGGAAATTTAAGTTATTGTTTTCGAAGGCTCTAAATCACATCTTCCGGTTGCCGGCCCCGGCCGCCTTGACGTGGGGGCTGCCGGGCCGTATGTAGGGAGGTCCCGCGCAGCGGGAGGAGGGAGGATGAGCGCGGACGAGAAGGAAGAGGCTCGCAGCGAGAGATTTCGGTGCTTTGTCCGCTGGCTTCAGTCCTACACCCTTTTCCGGGGCATGACCGCTGAGGAGGTGGAGCGCATCCTCCGCCTGGGCGTGCGCCGCCGGATGCGCCGCATGGATACCATTTTCCAGGAGGGGACCGTCGAGGAGAGCTTCTATCTGATTCTCGAGGGGAGCGTGGCGATCACGCAGAACGTCGGGGGGCAGGAGCAACACCTTGCCACGCTGGAGGAGGGCCACTGCTTCGGGGAGGTGGGCATCCTCCAGGCGGGGCCGCGGACGGCCTCGGCCGCTGCGCGCTCGGATGGGCTGCTCCTGGTGGTGGACCGCAAGGCCGCCGAGGGCCTGGGGCCCGAGCTCTCTCTCAAGTTCTACCGCAACCTCGCCCTCACCCTCGTCGAGAAGCTGGCCATCGCCAACTCCACCATCGACCGGTTGACCACCCACCTCCGGGAAGTGACCAGCGCTCCCCGGCCCGGGACAGCCGGGCCCGCCTAGGACGGAGACCTGAGCGGCTTCCTCTGGTGTAGCCAGGTGGGCGAGCCCGCGTGCCTCCCCTCCCGGCAGCCGGGGGAGGCGGAGGGGGTACGTCCGTCCTTGCGGCTGCCTTGCTGGGGGGCGGGGGCATGGGCTAAAGTGGCGGCACTGGGAGGAAGGTAGGGGAGGATCGGGCGCGCACGCGCCCTTGCAATGGGAGATGGCCGATGCCTCACATCCGGATGCTGGACATCGAGGAGATCGGGGACCCGGAGATCCGGGAGATGATCCGCGAGGCGGAGCGGCACCGCGCCCCCGACCCCAACTTCTTCCGGATGATGGCCCACAACCCCGAGCTCGCGAAGCGCTTCTACAGGACCTGGCAGGAGTCCTTCAACGGGGGTGCCATTGACCACCGGCTCAAGGAGGTGATCCGGGTCAAGATGTCCCGGATGGTGGGGTGTAGCTACTGAAGCAACGTCCGCTCCGCTTTGGCAAAGCGGATGGGCCTCACCGAGGACGAGATCGACGCCGCCGAGGACTACGAGAGCAACCCCCGCCTCAGCGAGCGGGAGAAGTTGGCTATCCGTTACTGCGCGCAGATGATGTCCGACCCCCAGGAGATCCGGGGTGAGTTCTACGCCGAGATGAGGGAGCACTTCACCGAGGCGGAGATCATGGAGCTCGGCGTGTTCGCAGCCCTGAACCTAGGCTTCCATACCTTCTTCTCCACCTTGGAGTTCTACCCCGCCTACGACCGTGAGGGTCGGCCCACCGGGGCCGCCTGAGGGGCGGGAGCGGCGGCCGTCGGGGCTACGGGGAGCACTGGCTTTTTCGGAGGAGGGCTGACGAGGGAGAGGCGCGATGGCGCAAGCGGTGTGCAACGACATCCAGCTCAGCTACGACGATTCGAACCCCACGGGCTACCAGCCGGCTGTGGTCTTCCTCCACGGGGTCACCCTGAACCGGGGGATGTGGGAGCCGCAGCAGCACTCCCTGCGGGGCCGCTTCCGGGTGATCGCCTACGACCTCCGGGGTCACGGACGCTCTGAGAAGCCACGCACGGGCTACGGCCGGGCGGAGGAAGTCCGCGACCTCCTGGCTCTGCTCGACCACCTCCGCCTCAGCCGGGCCGCCCTCGTGGGGCTGGGCCGGGGCGCCTCCATCGCCCTCGACTTTGCCCTCCAGCATCCCGACCGGACGCGCGCCCTCGTCCTGATGGCCCCCCCCGTTGACACCGAGCGCTTCGTGCCCGAGATGGTGGCCCACTGGACGCGCGCGGTGGACACGCTCCGGGAGAACGGCCTGCGGGCTGCCCGGGAGTTCTGGCTGGGGCTCGACCTCTACGCCCCCGCCCGGGAGAAGCCCGAGATGGCCCGGGCGCTGGAAGAGATGGTCGGACTCTACACGGGCCCGCACTGGATCGACCCCGATCCTCCCTCTAACCCCTCGCTGGCCGAGGTCGCGGCCGAGCTCCGTCGGCCCGCCCTCGTCCTGATCGGAGAGCGGGACCTCCAGGGGTTCCACAACGCGGCCGACTATCTGAGCGAGAAACTTCCCCAGGGCGAGAAGCGCTCCATCGCGGACGCTGGCCACCTGGTGAGCCTGGAGGCGCCGGAGGAGGTCAACCGGGCTCTCGGGGAGTTCCTTGCCAAGAGTGCTGGTTAAGGGAGAGCGAGCCCCGAACCCCGAGGACTCCGCCCCCTGGGAGCCATGCTGTGAGCCCCCAACAGTTGGCCGGGGTGCTCGGAGGCGAAGCCAACTGGGAGCGCCGGGAGGTGCAAGTGGAGGGCACAAGGCCAGGGTTGGCTCTCCTCCAGGGCGGGGCCCGGTGGAAGCGCGCTCGCCTGGCCCGCCGCCTGGTGATGCGCGCCCTGCTCTTCCTCGCCCTCCTTGGGCTGGCGGGAGGATGTGCGGCCCTCCTCCCCCCGCCGCGCCCCTTCCTGGGCCAGACGCACTATCGGGCGGCGAGCTTCCCCGCTCTCCCTCGCGAGCTCGGTCATCCTTCGACGGGTCACGGCCGCCAGCATTCCAAAGCCTGCTGGGCGGGTCGCACCTCGCGCTGGTCGCTGGAGGGGGAGCGGGTCGAGGAGGTCCGGCGCGCGGGATGGCGCCGGCTGTGGGGGCATCTGGCGTTCGTGGCCGAGGTGTTCTTCTCCCTCCCCGAGGTGGAGCGCGTGCGCCTCACTTACCGGGGAGTGCTGTTGGAGGAGATGGATCGGCCGGCCATCCTGGCCCGGGACGCCTGCTACCGGTTTCTGGTTGAGGGCTACCCCGTCCCCGTGGCGCGGGCGCGGGCGCGGGAGCTGGAGGTGGAGGCGTTGGATGGGAAAGGGGTGAGCCAGATGCCCGCCTACAAGCCGGAGGACACCCCCTTCGCGGAGCTCCTGCGGCGGTGGGGGACCCCCCGGCCCGTGCGAGGGGGAAGAGCCTGGCGCTGGAGTGGCGACCTCACCGTGGGGGTGCACTATGCCATCCCCTCCATCCGCGTGCTGGCGGAGAGGTCTCTCACCCTGAGCCCGGGGAAGAATCCCGAGGCGGCGCTTCCCCAGTTCGGCCACCGGATAAGGGTCCTCGCGCTGGGGGGGGAGACAACGCAGGCTATTGCCCGCATCCAGCTCTTCCCCCTGGATGGGCGGTTTCCCACTTCGAGCGCCCCCATCACGCTCGGCCG
This sequence comes from Nitrospinota bacterium, assembly GCA_046759145.1. Taxonomy (GTDB): domain Bacteria; phylum UBA8248; class UBA8248; order UBA8248; family JBHIBR01; genus JBHIBR01. Next base: position 5,946 of record JBHIBR010000091.1, read on the forward strand.
CTTCGACGACCTGGCGCTCCTCAGCGGTGATGGCTCGGAGCTTGTCCGCCTCCGGCCCGCCAGGGTGTCGGGTGGTTTCCTTATGCTCGAGCTCGCCCGGGGGCGCATCGAGCTCAAGCCGGGGGGCCGGATGGAGCTGGCGCCGGCCATGTGGTGAGGGGCCCTCTCCCCCGGGGGTTCGGAAGATTTGCGGATCGGAACACCTTTGTAGTAAAATTTTTTCGAGGGGGTACTTTTTTAGCCTCAGCTCTCAGGGGAAGCTTTAGGGACGAGCGAAGCTCGAGGGGCTCCGTGCAGGTGAGGCGTCTGGGAAGGTCCGCGCGCAGCCGCAGCGGGCTAGCTTGGCATCTTGGGAGAGAGGAGGGGAGCCATGCGAAGGAAACGATGGATCGGGAGATGGGGCCTCGCTGTACTGGCCTTCGGCCTGGCCCTGAGCTTGGCCGCGGGGCCGGTCTTGGCCCAGTCGGTGATGGAGAAGGCGAAGAGGGAGGGGAAGGTGGTTTGGTATTCCTCCCTCACCCTCTCCATCGCCCAAGCGGTGTGCAACCTCTTCAACAAAAAGAAGCTGGGCATCGAATGCGTCCTGCACCGCAGCGGCTCGGGCAAGCTCTACCGGCGCTACCGGCAGGAGGCCAAGGGGAAGGTCTATCGGGCCGACGTGCTCCACACATCCAACATCGGCCACTTCCTCATCATGCGCGACAAATTGAAGTTCCTTAAACCCTACAAGCCCAAGGGGACCGAGAGGTTCAATCCCGCCTTCACGACGAAGGATGGCTCCTGGACGATCCTGCGGGCCAGCGTCCTGGTGCCGGTCTACAACACCACCAAGGTCAAGCCGGGCGAGGCGCCCAAGAGCTGGAAGGACTTCCTGGACCCGAAATGGAAGGGCAAGCTCACCCACGCCCACCCGGCCTACAGCGGGTTCATCACCCAGGGCGTGATCGCCATGGTGAAGCTGTTCGGCTGGGACTATTACAAAAAGTTGGCCGCCCAGAAACCCCGGATCGTCCAGTCGGCGGCGGCCACACTCCCCCTCGTCGCGCGGGGCGAGGCGCACATGGCGGTTGGCACTCCGGCCTATGCCGCGTTCGACCACATCCGCAAGGGAGAGCCCATCAGGATGGTCTTGCCCAAGGAGGGCGTGACCTTCGTCGCCTCGCCCAATTCGATTCTGAAGAAGGCGCCTCATCCCAACGCGGCGAAGGTGTTCACCGACTTCCTTTTCGGCCTCGAGGCCCAGCAGTTGCTGGTGGACCGCGGCCTCCA